>JAAYNE010000066.1 GCA_012521015.1 Clostridiaceae bacterium
CAATGCTTGGGCAGTGGCTTTTAAGGGCACGACAACGGTTTGGCGTATATGTAATGAATTTGAAGAAATCGGTTCGGATTTTGAAAATTTTCCTGTATTCTGGGCTGAAGATTTAAAAGTGGAAACCGGAGGAACATCTTTTATTGCCAAAACAACCTTAGATCCCGAAGTGGCCTGGCCGGTAAAAATAAAAGCGCCCGGCAAATATTTGATCAGAGCTGCTTTGTTCGGTTTAGCAAGTGCATATGCGCTAGGTTTGGATATGGATATTGCGGTTGAAGGTTGTCTCAAATTTTCCAATACCGGGAACAGGCAAAGAATTGTTCAAAAAGATGACTTAATCTTAATTGATGATTCCTATAATTCATCACCAGAATCAAATACTGCAGCTTTGGATACTTTAGCAATGATAGCCGGTACGAGAAGAAAAATTGCTTGCGTGAGTGCAATGCGTGAACTGGGACAGTATGCTGAAGATTTGCATACGAATATCGGTTATAAAATTGCTGATTTGGGAATTGATATTTTATATCTGGTCGGTGAAGAAACTAAATGGATTGAAGCCGGTGTGAAACAAATTAATCCCGGCTTAAGAATAAAAACTTTTCCGGATTCTACTTCAATCGCTGAAGATATTATAGATATTATTGAACCGGGGGATTGCATATTGGTTAAAGGATCCAGAAGTTATGCTATGGAGAAGATTTCTCAAAAGATTGAGGCACAGGAGTTTAAGTTTTGAATAATTTAATTTGGCTAAATGCAATATTCATTATTTTACTGACTTTATTCTTAGGAAAATTTGGTTTGCGTTATTTGCAAAAATTGCAATTAGGGCAAACTGTACGTTCAGACGGACCGACGACCCACTTTGTCAAAAGTGGAACACCTACTTTTGGTGGTTTGTTCTTCTTGATTCCGTTAGCACTTTCTGCGGTTATTCTGCCGTTTATTAGGCGGGATTGGATCAGCTACAGCGTGATTATTTTATTAATGCTGCTCTTTGGTTTAGTCGGATTTTTAGACGACTATATTAAAGTAAGAGTAACAAAAGATGGGCTTTCTGTAATTCAGAAAACAATCGGTTTGGCAATAATCTGTGTATTGTTCGCAGTTTGGTTGTTATGGTTTTCAGACTTTGAGCCCTTTATTCATATTCCTTTTATTAATCAACGAGTTATAATCGAAGGTAACTGGAAATATCTCTACTTAATATTTATCGTTTTTTATTTATTTTTTATGTCAAATGCAGTTAATATTACAGACGGTTTGGATGGACTTGTCTCGAGCTTGATGATAGTCTCCTCATTGTCTTTAGGTTTAAGTATTTATGTTGTTTATCAAAGTAAAGCAACGACAAATCCGATGATAGGCGCCTGTCTTGCAATTGCCGCAGGATCTGCCGGTTTTTTGGTCTATAATTATTATCCTGCAAAAGTTTTTATGGGTGATACCGGATCCCAGGCTTTGGGGGCGGGTTTCGGAGCAATTGCCTTGGTAGTCGGAATGCCTTGGCTTATGTTGATTACCGGTTTAGTATATATTGTGGAAGCTTTATCAACTATGCTACAAGTGTTTTATTTTAAAGTTACCGGCGGCAAAAGATTATTTAAGATGGCCCCGTTGCATCATCATTTTGAATTAAAAGGCTGGCATGAAAAGAAAGTTGTCACAAATTTTGTGCTTGCCGGGATTGTTTGCGGGATATTTGGAGTGTTGGCAGTTACTTGAAGTTATTTAGTAGGTTATCAATAGTTGTTTAAAAAAGATTGATTATTAGATCTGCGAGGATGCTATGAGAAGTATACAAAGAAATGAAAACAATCAATATGATTTGACTTTGAGAAAACCCACTGAAAAACCTGAAAATAAAGAAGCAGATTTTTTGAGTGAATTAGGAAAATTCCGGAGATTGAATGCACCTTTATTAATTGTGACGATCGTTTTAGTCTGTTTTGGCTTGATTATGTTGTTTTCTGCCAGTATGAGTACGAGTTTTGCAACTCAGGATGATAACTCCAAATATTATTTTATTCGCCAAGCCGGCATGGTGGCATTTGGCTTAGGTGTAGGTTTGGCAATTGCAACTTTTTTTGAAATAAAAAGTATTAACAACAAATGGCTTGTTTTAGGAGCATATATTTTTACGACGATCCTCTTAATTCTGGTAATTATCAAAGGCAGAAGTGAAATGGGTGCAACCAGATGGCTCAATATTGGTCCGATAGGTTTACAACCATCTGAAGTAGCTAAATTTTCATCTGTATTATTTTTAGCATATTATTTCTCGTTTACCAAAGGGGAAAGAGCAAGAGGAAAATTCCGTACTAAAACTTCATCCCAGCAATTTTGGTTGGATGGTCGAATTGATTTCCTGTTCCCAGTGTTAATTTTGGGCTTTTGGTTTATCTTAATCGTGATTCAGCCTCACTTGTCAGGTGCAATAATCTTTCTTGCTCTATGTTTTGCAGTTTTTCTCGCGGCTCGAATTCCTTGGAGATCATGGTTAAGTGGAATAATCCAATTGTTACCGATTCTTTTAATTGTAATACTTTTAGTAGCTTTGATTTTACCTGCAACCAAAGGTGTTACTTTAAGTGAGTTTGTAAATAACAAGTTTGCTCATTCAGCGAAACGAATTGAAACATTTGAAGCTGTAGATGAAGTTTCCGAAGATCAAAGTTATCAAATCAGACAAGCTGAAATTGCAATGGGAACCGGTGGTCTGACCGGAGTTGGTCTGGGGCAAGGCAGACAAAAATTCAATTACTTGCCCCAAGTTCACAATGATTATATCTTTCCGTCAATTGCTGAAGAGTTAGGTTATTTGGGTACAATGAGTGTTTTAATCTTATTTGCAATCCAATTTTTTATCGGCGTAAAAGTTGCTCTGAATGCTAATTCCGTTTTTGCTTGCTTAATTGCTTGGGGATACTCATTTTTAATCATTCTTCAGGTATTGTTAAATATAGCGGTTGCGACCAAGGTCATCCCTGCGACCGGAATAACACTTCCTTTTTTTAGTTATGGTGGGACATCAAATATTGTATTTTTGATTGAGATTGGTATGGTATTATGTGTATCACGTACAGGTCAAAGTGCAAATAAGGTATTGACTCAGAATTTAGCACCTGCGTCGGAGAATAGCAGATGAAACAAAAAGTGTATTATATAGTAGGTGGGGGAACCAGTGGTCATGTCAATCCGGCTTTATCGATTGCGGAATCAATTCAGGATCGAGAACCGAACAGTAAAATAGTTTTTTTTGTAACGAAAGACGGTGTTGAATATGAGATGATCAAAAAAGTGGGGTTTCCATATCAGGTAATTGAAGCCAGTCGCTTGCCGAATTCTGCTAAAAAAATCTTTTCATTTATTAAATCTTCTTGTTTCGGCTATCGCGATTGTATTCGGATTTTGCATGCAGACCGTCCCTCTGTCGTGATTGGAACAGGTGGTTTTGTTTGTGCTCCGTTGCTGTTGGCCGCGATGCGTTTGAAAATTCCTTACATTATTCATGAACAGAATGCATTTCCCGGTAAAGCAAATCGCTTTTTTGCCAAAAAAGCAAAAGCGGTTTGTATTTCATTTAATTCTTCAAAAAAACACTTCAAAAATGTCTCCAATATTCGTTTGACTGGAAATCCCGTACGCAAGATTTTCTTTGAAATGCAATCAGAGGAAGCCAGAAGACGTCTTAATATTTCTTCGGAGAAATTTATAGTTTTAATCATGGGTGGTAGTCTGGGAGCCAATTCAATTAATAAGGCAATATTAGATTTATTTGAATCAAATATGTGGCAGGAATTGAAAACCGAATTTCCGGAATTAATGCTGATTATGAGTACTGGAAATCGTAATTATGCTGATTTGAAAAATATATTGGCTGCTTACGAGAATGAAGATTTTTTAATTAATTCTTATTTGGATACTACACTTTGGTTACCGGCATCTGATTTATATATTGGCAGGTCCGGTGCTTCCGCATGCTTTGAGGCTGCAGCTACATCAACGCCGGCGATTTTTATTCCTTATGCTATTGCTGCAGATAATCATCAGCTTTTTAATGCCAAATCATTTGCAGACCGGAATGCTGCCAGATTGATCGAGGAAAAAGATTTTGATGCGAAAATATTGTTCGAGCAAATCAAACATCTGATTGAGAATCGCCAAGTTTTATTTAACATGAGTAAACAAGCCAAAAGATTGGCAAAACCTGATGCAGCTTCCAAAATTGTTGATATAGTAGAAGAAATTATTTCTTTTATGTAGATTAATAAATTATTTAAAAAAAATGCAACAGAATAAACAGAAGAAAATCAAATTTGCCAAGTACCGTAAATTAATTATTTTTACGATGTGTTTGGTTATTTTGATTTTACTCTTCTTCTTGCTTCCGATTTTTCGAATTCAAACGATAGAAATTAAAAATGCTGATTTTATAGATCCTGAAATAATTCTGCAATCTGCTGAAATTGGTCAAAATCAACACTTTTTACAAGGAATGGGCGGTACCTTATCCGACTTCTTTAATGGACGATATATAAAAGCCGAACAGAAAGTAATTGAAAAGCTTCCCCGAGTTGCTGGTATAACGATAAGCTACTCATTTCCGAACAAAATGATATTTGATGTAGATGAAAGAATTGCGATTGGTTGGATCAAAATACCGGACGGATTTTGTACAATTGATGGCAAGGGAGTTGTTATTGAAGTGCTGGATCAAGAGCCGAAAGATTTGCCAATTATTAAAGGCATTACGATTACAAATCTTGCTCTGGGCAAACGAGTGGAAGTTGAACAAACGGAATATTTGGAAAATGCTATGTTTGCGATGTCAGCTTTAATCGAAGCTGATTTAGACAATGAAGGTGAAAAATTACTATCTCAGATAGATATCATAGAGCCGACAATTAATAACAATATTTATTTAAGATTGAATATAGAAAATCAGGAATTATTAATCATTTGTAATAAATCACGTGATTTAAAAAGTCATTTTATATGGTTGAGACAAGTGATAAACAGTAATTCTATTGCAGACAAAGGTTCAGGTACGATTGATTTGCGCGGCAAAACCAGAACTTTTAAGCCTGATCTGAACGGAGGGAAATAATGATACCTTTAATCGGTCTGATTATCGGACTAATCATAGGATTATTGCTGAATGTGCCAATACCGCAAGCATATGGTATGTATATTGCCATTTTAGTAATTTCTGCTTTAACTTCCCTAACTGGTACAATCGGAGATTCTCTGGAGAATAACTATAATAATAAATTGCTTGTTCTATCTTTCTTAGGAAATACTTTAATTTCAATAGTGTTGACTGCTTTAGGTCAGTTAATAAATATTCCTCTGAATTATGTTGTATATTTTGGTTTGGGAATCCAGATTTTCCAAAATTTAAATAGAATTTGGCGCCAATTAATAATTATTTTTGAAGAGAAGAAAAAGAAAATTAAGAAAAAATAAAAATTCAGATGCTAGCTTGCAAAATATAAGCTGTTTATAGTAAATTATGTTAAGAGTAAAGTTGTAAGGACTACAAAATAAAGTTGTAATAACTGCAACAAAAACGTAACAAATACAGTTGTTGTTGAGATTTGTTTTAGTGTAAAATTAAAAAATGAATATATTAATTATATAATTAATAAAAGCTATGAATAGATAAAACAATATAAGAAGTTAGCTTGTCATTACATGTTGATTTCGAAAGGAGTTGTTCTCTTGGTGGATTATAGTATGGGATTTGGAATGGAAGATAGCCAAGGCGCAATAATTAGAGTTATTGGTGTTGGTGGCGGTGGATGTAATGCTGTTGATCGAATGATAGAAAATGCAGTTCAAGGAATTGAGTTTATTGCTGTGAATACCGATGTTCAGGCATTGCAAAGATCAAAAGCTCAGATACCGATTCAAATCGGTGAAAAAGTTACCCGTGGTTTAGGCGCTGGTGCTAATCCTGAAATGGGACAAAAAGCGGCTGAAGAATCAGCTGAAGAAATTGAACAAGCAATTGAAGGTTCAGATATGCTTTTTGTAACAGCCGGTATGGGTGGCGGAACCGGTACAGGTGCTGCTCCGGTCGTAGCACAACTTGCAAGAAAACTGGGGATTTTAACGGTAGGTGTTGTAACACGTCCTTTTCGATTTGAAGGAGCTAGACGTTCGCAAAATGCTGAACGCGGAATTAGAGAATTAGAACAATATGTTGATTCTCTGGTCATTGTGCCGAATGATAAATTGCTCGATATTGCCAGCGAAGATACGACTGTTAATGAAGCTTTTGGTTTAGCCGATCGTGTTTTACGTTTCGGTGTAACCGGGATCTCAGATTTAATTGCAGTTCCCGGATTAATTAACTTGGATTTAGCTGACGTAAGAAGAGTCATGACTAATGCCGGTATTTGTCATATGGGTATTGGTTCGGCAACCGGCGAAAGCAGAGCTGCTACCGCAATTCGACAAGCGATCAATAGTCCTTTGCTTGATACAACAATTGATGGAGCAAGTGGTGTTATTGTTAATGTCACAGGCGGCATGGACATGCGCCTTAAAGAAATTGATGAAGCTGTTTCTCAGGTTCGCGATTCAGCATCACCTGATGCAGATATTATTTTTGGTGCTGTAATTGATGAAAACATGCAAGATGAAATGATGATTACAGTTATTGCCAGTGGTTTTTCTAATACCGGTGTAGGAAGTGGCAGTGGTAGTGGCAGATTAACTCAACAGCCAAGTTTTGCCGGCATAGATAAAAAAAGCACTTTCTCTGAATCGAGAAGAACGGATTCAACAAGTGCCTTTAAAGGAGATGCCTTGGATTTTTTAAAAACATCTGAAAGAAAAGACCAATTGAATCGTCAAAATAATCAACCGGTTGAAGAACGCGCGGATGGCGGATTCGGATTACCTACTGTGGGTCAGGATTCGATAAGAACTGCAAATACTGGAGCAAATGTGAATTTTAGTTCAAACACTGATTTTAGACTGAATCCGTCAAGAGATAAAGAAGCGGTTGCCGATTTGGTACATCAAGTTTCTGCAGATACTCTCAGAACTGAAACTGACCGGACAGAATCACTGGACGATTCCACTAGAGAGCGTCCCAGAAAGCAAGATCGATCTGATAAGTCATCGCGCGGTGGTAGAATTTTACCTTGGATTTTACAAGATGATGACGATTTTGATGAATAAATTTTGATTAAATATGCATTATTAATTCTATTAATAATTGACTATGCAATTTTTATTCGGCCGGTCGGAGATTTATCTTGACCGGCTTTTTTCAACTTTTGGTGGAGGATTGTTATGAAATGTCCATTTTGTGGCCACACAGAAGATAGAGTAAGTGATTCACGTCAAGTTGACGATGGCGAGAGTATTCGCAGAAGACGTGAGTGCTTGAAGTGCAAACAGAGATTTACGACATACGAAAGAGTTGAAGACGTAAAACTTGTCGTGATAAAAAAGGATGGTAGTCGACAGCAATTTGATCGTGATAAGCTGATTCAAGGTATCTTAAAAAGTTGTATTAAACGACCGGTTACTTTAGAACAAATTGAAAAAATTGTATATAAGATTGAAAATCAAAACAGTAATCTATTACGCAAAGAAATTCCTACGACCGAAATCGGTGAACAGGTTATGTCTCAATTAAAAGATATCGATGAAGTGGCATATATTAGATTTGCTTCAGTATATAAAGATTTTGATGATTTGCAATCATTTATCAATGAATTGCATTACATCATGGAGTCTGAAGAAGATGTAGAAGATGTAGAAGATGGATAAAAACGTGATAAATATATTCAGTTGAAAAAATAAACCGTTAAATAATAGATTGAGAATTTACTAAAGACGAGACAGATACATTTAAATTGAAAAGAGAGTTTTATGACAAAAATATTGATAGTCGATGACGATCCGCATATTAATGAATTAGTTAAACTGTATTTTGATGCAGACGGTTTTGATACATATACGTGTCTTGACGGAGAAACTGCTCTCAAAAAAATGGAAGAAATTAAACCGGATTTATTGATCTTGGATTTAATGTTACCCGGACAAAGCGGTTTTGACATTTTGCGAGCACTGCGCAAAACGTCGGATATTCCTGTAATTATGTTGACTGCCAGAAGTGATACTCTGGATCAGGTTGTGGGTTTAGAGTTAGGTGCGGATGATTATGTGACAAAACCGTTTGAACCAAAAGAATTAATAGCCAGAGCGAAAGCAATCTTACGTAGGGTCAGCGGTGACTTAGGACGAAAAAACATTAAAACGGAACAAGATGAAAACATTATAGAGTATCCGGGTTTCATTCTGAATCGGAACAATTACACTCTACACTTGGCGGAGGATACTTATTCTTTACCGCCGAAAGAAATGGAGTTATTATATTTTCTTGCAAAAAATCCGAACCGTGTTTTTACCAGAGAACAATTATTGGAAAATATTTGGGGTTTTGATTATTTGGGAGAATCACGTACTGTTGATGTTCATGTTAAGCGTTTGCGGGAAAAACTGGACAATTCTTCTCATGATGCATGGGATTTAGTAACAGTGTGGAGTGTAGGGTATAAATTTGAAGTTAAATAGTAATGGCTAAACAAACCGGTAAACCTTTTCATAAGTTAAGTATTTATCGTAAAACTCTGTTCTGGATGATTTTTATGATATTAATTGTTTTTATTATTTTGGCTGTCATTTATTCTTTTTTATACTATAGAGCAAAAATCGGGCAAATGGAAATTCAATTATTAAGTGCAGCTCAAGCTGCTGCCGAACGGGTCGAAAATAATATGGATGAAAATAATATCAGCTTAAATTCGGCTCGTGAACAAAGTTATTTGGCCTTTACGGCAAAATCAACTGAAAGTATTGTGTGGTTAGTTAATAGTAAAGGACAAATTATTTACTACTCCGCAATGCCCAAAATAGCAAGAGAATATTTGAGCAAAGATGAAGACAATAGAATAACTTTAACTAAAGATATGCTTAATACGAGTGCAATTAACGTCGACGGGTTTGTGGATATTGGTAATTTTCATAGCTTATTACCTGACAATCAGCAATGGATTACGGTTTCCTATCCTTTATCAGGTGGATTTGGCTATAGTGGTGAAGTTATACTACATTATTCTATAGGTGAAAATCATTTCTCACTAATCCTAGGTGAAAATAGTCTCTGGGTTTCTTTTTTAATTGCTTTTGCAATTGCAATCGGGATTATTATTCTCTTATCAAGAAATGTAACCAGACCGATCAGTAAGGTGGTTAAGACTGCAGAAGATGTCTACCATGGCGATCTCCAAGCCAGGGTTATCCTTGAAAAAGAGAAAGAACCTTTTTATATTCATGAATCAATTGATCGTCGGGAAGATGACATTATGATTTTGGTTCGCACTATGAATACTTTGATTTCAAAATGGGAGAAACAAGAAAATGAACGTGATGAATTTATGGCTTCAATTTCCCATGATTTGCGTACACCGCTTACCTCAGTCAAAGGTTTTTTAGGTGCGATTCAGGATGGCACAATACCGGTGGAGAGCAGACAACACTATCTGAATATTGTATTTCAGGAAGTAGATAGATTGCAAAAATTAATTGACAACTTATTTGATACGACGACTATAGGTCAACATAAAGACTTGCATAAAGAAGTTTTTGATATTGAATTGTTGATTAGGGAAGTAATTTCCAGTTTGATGTCGATGATCAATCAGAAATCAATTCACATTAATCTTGATTGTCAACTCGATGATGCTGAATTATCCGTAGTTGCTGATCGCGATGCAATTCAAAGAGTAATATACAATATTCTGAGCAATGCGATTCGCTTTACTCCTGAACAAGGTTTTATTAGGGTCGGGATTTTACCGAAAAACGACGATAAAATTACAATTTCGATTGAAGATGACGGTGAAGGAATTGCTCGCGAAGATCGTAAGCATATTTTTGAAAGATTTTATAAAGTTAATAAAAGCAGAAATTCTGAAGGTTCGGGAATGGGACTGTATATTGCCCGCAATTTGCTTTCTATGCATGAACAGAGTATTTTTGTAGGTGAAAGTTCTTTGGGTGGTGCTCGTTTTACTTTTACTTTAGATAAAACTAAAGCTAGAAAAATTTAATTAGGATGGTGTAAGCAATGCAATCTTTTTCTTTTAATTGTAATCCTAAAAAAATTGTTGTTTATTTTATTTCTATATTATTGAGTTTATCTTTTGTTTTGCGTTACTATGAGCAAAGAGTCTTTGCCTTAGATCTTGAAGAATTGCCGTCAGGTACTGAACCGGTTGAAGAAAATGTTCCGACTAAATTTTCACCGGAATCGACTACTGAAAATGAACAAAATAAACAAAGTCAAACAGAAGAACAGGAAGAACGGGAAGAACAACAAGAACAGGAAGGGCATCAAGAGCAACAAGGTCAGGAAGAAGAAACTGAAACGTATGTCCAAGAATATCAGATGCCGGAAGAAAAACGCATATTGTTACGAGAATTTCCTTTCGAATCAATAGTTGGATTTTCTTGGTCGATTTATTCAGAACGTCCTTTAAGTGAAATATATGCGGAATTTTCATCGAAGACCGGAGCGATTTTATCCGGAAAAGTTTCTCCTGGTCAGAATCCTAATACGTATACAGTTATTGCAAACGGATTTTTTATTAATTCTGAAGGCTATTTTTTGACTACATATCAAAGAATTAAAGATATTTTTACAAATCTAAATCGAATTGATTCTGAAATTGAATTAAAGCTACTAACCAATCATAGTTTACAATTACTGGATTTAGATTTGATTGCGGTTGACCCGGAAGGTGATTTAGCGGTTTTTCAGGCAGATCTCAACAGCATAGGTTTAACCGAGGTTTCATATGTTGAGTTCGCGAATTATCATCCTACAATGGGACAAGCAGTGTTCGGAATCGGTTTCCCTGACAAGTTTGCGGTTGAAGGAGGCTTATTTCCCGGTTTTGTTACCAAAATCGGTACAACCGAAATGCTTGAATCGGGTTATGGAATAACAGAGATTCAATCAAATGCTTCGATTCCCAATACCTCTAATGGATGTCTAATAGTTAATTCAGGTGGTCAGGCAATCGGCATTTCTACTTCAGCCGGTATCCGCTCTGTGAGTGATCGTTTTAGTATTTTTTATCCGTCTAATCAGATTACAATGCGCTTGGATTATCTCCTGTCGGGCAAAATTAATGAAGAGGTTGTTTGGACAGGTATAACTTTGTTATCAGATGCAGATTATAATGATTTAGCCCAGACTTATAATTTGCCGACCGGTGCTTACGTAATAGATATATTCTTGGACGGACCTGCATATGTCTGTGATATTAGAAAAGATGATATTATTCTTGCAATAAATAATTATACTATTAATTCGGGCAGTGAATTCCGTTCCTTGATTTTGAATTATATGCCGGGTGACGCATTGAGAATAAAAATCTATCGTCCTAATCTGAATAAAGAGTTGGTCAAAACATTATATTTGGATTCGAAATAACACTTTAGATTGAGGAGAAAATATGGCAAGGCTTTCTTTGAAAGCAAAAAAAGAATTGGCTTTGAATTTAATTACTGCTTTGGAACAAGCATATCCCAATTTAGAAAAAACCTTAAATTATCGTGATGCGTGGGAGTTGTTAGTAGGTGGAATTCTCGGAGCACAAACTACGGATGAGCAGGTGAATCGGGTAACGGCTACACTGTTTACTGATTATCCCACGGTTTACGATTTTGCTGCAGCATCGCTTGAACAGATTACGGAAGCCATCCGTACGGTCGGTCTGTATCGCAATAAAGCCAAATTTTTGTATGGTAGTGCCAAGATCATTATCGAAAAACATGATGGAATAGTACCTCAATCAAGAGAAGAACTTCTCGGTTTGCCCGGAGTGGGTCCCAAGGTTGCAAGTCTGGTTCGAGGTGATTATTATCAAATTCCGGCAATTGTAGTGGATACGCATTGCGGTAGAATTAGCCAACTCTTGGGTCTTACAGATAAAACCGATCCCTATAGTATTGAACTGGAATTGATGAAAATATTGCCGGTAACTGATTGGATCAGGTGGGGACATTTCATGGTGATTCATGGCAGAGAATACTGCAAAGCACGTTGTCGTAATTGCTTGGCATGTCCTTTAACAGATTTGTGTCTATATCCACAACGCAAAACAGTACA
The DNA here is from genome assembly GCA_012521015.1 of Clostridiaceae bacterium. GTDB lineage: Bacteria > Bacillota > Clostridia > Saccharofermentanales > DTU023 > UBA5436. Next base: position 12,209 of record JAAYNE010000066.1, read on the forward strand.
AAAAGAGTTGATTGCGGCACGTCAACAAAATCAGGAAAATGGTTGCTTTTGATGAATTTTAAACAGATTGGACTGACAAAACTAAAAGGAATTTCCGAGAAACGCTCGGCACTTTTTGCGAAATTGGATATTAATAATCTTGAAGATCTATTGTTGTTTTTTCCTCGTGATTATGAAGATTGGACTGAAATTACACCATTACATCTTATTCAGGACGGAGCTGTGGTCACGGTACAGGCAAAAATTATTGCTGTACCGACTATGCAGTCCAAAGGTAAATTGTCATGGCTTAGGGCTTCACTAACGGATGGTGTAACTGTGATTTCCGTTATCTGGTTTAATCAGCCTTGGTTGGCAAAAAAATTACAATCAGGTTTTGAATATTATTTTCATGGCAAAGTTCAACGTCAGGGAAATAAGTTCTCTTTACAAAATCCGTTATTTTTAACTCAAACAGAATATGAGAAACAGAAAATCCAAGCAATTTATCCTTTGACAGCCGGTTTAACTCAGAATATTGTGCGCAATTCAGTTAATCAAGTGCTCGCACTTTATGATAATTATCTGATTGATCCGTTACCTGATCAGATAAGAATGGCTCATGAATTGTGTACTTTAAATTATGCTTTGGAAAAAATCCATCAACCACAGGCTCAATATGAATATCAGCTTGCTAGAATACGCTTGGCATTCGAAGAGTTATTTTTAATTCGTTCCGCTCTTTATCTTTTGAAACAAAAAAAACAAGCAGAATTGCAAGCCAAAGCTTTATTACCGTCTGAAACAATCAAACAGAAGATGAATGACTTGCGTAGCAGCTTGCCTTTTTCCTTAACCAATGCACAAATCAAGGCGATTAATGATATTCTGCAGGATCTGCGTCAACCCAAACCGATGAACAGATTGCTGCAAGGCGATGTCGGATCCGGTAAAACGATGGTAGCAGCCTTTGCTTTAGCATATGCTGTATGGTCGGGGGGGCAAGGCATATTTATGGCACCGACTTCTATTTTGGCTCGTCAGCATATGGAGACTTTAACTTCTTTATTGACACCGGCAGGAATCAAAATAGAATTGTTAACTGGACAAACTACCGGCAGAAAAAGACGCGATATTCTTGAAGCAGCGGAAAAACAGGAAGTAGATGTGATTATCGGAACCCATGCAGTTTTAGAAAAAGATTTGATCCTGAAAAAACCGGTGTTAACCATTACCGACGAACAACATCGTTTCGGTGTTGCCCAGAGGTCTGCTTTAGCAGATTTTGATAAACAGAATTATTTGCCACATCGGTTGGTGATGTCGGCAACACCGATTCCCAGAACTTTGGGTTTGATTCTGTATGGTGACTTAGATCTGTCCATTATGGATGAATTGCCGCTCGGCAGAAAACCGATTAAGACTTATACAGCTACTTCACAAGATAAAGCCAGAATCTATGAATTAATGCGTAAAACTGTCGAACGTGGCGAACAGATATATGTGATTTGTCCTTTGATTGAAGATTCCGAATTGTCGGATTTGGAATCGGCGGAAACAACCTACGAAAAACTATCACAAGATATTTTCCCTGATTTAAGGATCGGCTTAATTCACGGTTCATTAAAACCCGATTCGAAAAACCGAGTAATGGAAGACTTTGTTAAAGAGAAATTTGACATTTTAGTCAGTACAACCGTAATTGAGGTAGGTGTGGATAATCCTAAGGCAACGTTGATGTTGATTCAAAATGCAGAACGTTTCGGCTTAGCCCAACTCCATCAATTGCGAGGGAGAATCGGACGAAGTGATCTGGATTCAATCTGTATTTTATTGAGTGATTCAGAAGAAGAATTGGCGAGGGAACGCCTAAGAACTCTTTGTCAAACTCAGAACGGTTTTGAATTGGCTGAACA
>JAAYNE010000067.1 GCA_012521015.1 Clostridiaceae bacterium
ATAGCCTACTTATGTGAGTTAACAGATTGGACGTCGGCACTTCTGATGAATGCGTAAAACGCCTGTAAAATCAAGCGTTTTCATTGCATTTTGGACTTGTTTCCGCGAACACCTACCTATCACATGTTGAAACTTTAGTATTGATGTCAAGAAATTAGACGGGGAATGGCTTAAATTGAACATTCTCCGAAAGACACTGTTTTATCTTGTGCCTAAAAATAGGGCGAGACTAATGAATGTATATTCGGGTTTGAGCGTATAGAGGTGGCTATAGGATGGATACAGGATAGGTTGAAGCTATGTTATGGTGCAAGGAAAGGGAGACGTGTTTTGCTAATCAATAGAAAAACATTTATTAATTTAAATCAAACTTAATATAGAGTAAATTAAAGAATGATAATTGCTCTACTGCTCTCATTCGGTCTTCATATGAATACATGGACTACCTCCTGTCTTATTCAAGTCCAGGATTCCGTCCGCACCCCCAATGGCCTGATTTTTAATTGACATTAACATAAAACCAATAATCATTAATACATCATTGACACTAATGATTAAAAGTTGTAGAATAAAAATATCATAAATTCATAATACAAGTGAATGAAGGGAATATGGTTTCAAGGAGAAAAAGGACATGGCAGAGAAAACTTTATTAATGTCGATTAAGCCAAATCGAAAGCACTCTATTTTAGAGAGACTGATTAAAGAGGTTGATCCATCACAAGATACTTCAAGATCATCCTTTACTTGTAGAGCACTGGAATACTCGGTGAATGTAGACAACTGGTTTGAAATAAAAAACGAATTAGATGTTCTAAAGGATATTACAGATATTGACATACCTAAATCAATGAATATCAGACTTGATGAACGTGCCATGATGCTACTTAATGATAAGGTTAGGCCACAGATGGAGCAACAGCTAAAGAATGCCGGAGTAATAAAAAAAGTTCTACAGAATCGGTATATGCTGCAACTGCTGTGGTTTCACTATTTAAAAGTCATGAAAGAAAAAGCATTTGATGTGGGAGCGAAAAAATCTATCATGGCTGACAAAATTACTGCACCAGATATGTTTAAAATATTAGCAGAAATCGTTTTGCTCAATCGAGAAGAAGATATTGATACTATTGAGAAGCTGAAAACAATCTTTTCGGACTGGAGGAATAAGAATGGCTAAAAAAAGGTCGGAACCATTTTCAGCTAAGCGAGTATAATCGAGGAGTGATTTATATGAGCAGCATTAGAGAAAAATTTTAAATCACAGGGGCAAATAAAGAAGAGGTGTGTCTTTTAACAGAGGACATATGGACTATTGAAGAAACTGGAGGGAAGATAATGTTTATTAATAAGAAAGCAGAAATTATTCAAGAATATAGAAATCAAAAGTTGCGTTTTGACCCAGATTCATCTCCAGAGGCATGGAAGCATTATAAAGAGTATTATTTGGGAAACTCTAAGTTAAGAGCAAACTATGATTTTAATAGACTGTTTTTTTATAATTGTTACAAAGATGTCGGACAAAAAACAGGATATAAAAACAATGGAACATGGTTTAATTATACTAACTCGCCTCTGGCTCATAAGTCTAAATATAATAGACTTTTTGCGTTGGAGAACCAAGCAGAAATTGCATATTATGAAAACATAGAATATTGTGGAAAAAGAAGTAGAATTGGCGGTGATTGCGACTTCAATTTCAACGAGAAAAAATACAAGTTGTTTGAAGGTATTATAGGTGACAATAAAATTGCACTTCAGCAATTAAATAGATGTAGCGAGATGCACCACACACTTATAAATTTTTCTTTAATGCAAGCATTGGGAGATATGCAAGGGTTAAAGGGAAACGATAGGTTTGATAGGTTTGATACTTTCATCTATGAACTTGATCGATATTTTCTTGGAATATCTCACAATGTTATAAGTGCATCTACGTCTTCTAACAAATCGGATTTAATAGCATATCTCAATAATTTTGAAAGTATTTATGAATATTGTGAGGAAGTATATTTTATTCAAGATAAAAAATTTATAGATGAGATTATTGCGAAGGGAGCGTTGCCTATGAAAGAGTGTGATGATGTAATAAGATACATGGATTTAGCTGAAAAATTTTGGGCTGCAAAAGATTTTAATTTTTTGAGAAAAGAGTTTTTAACCATAGGAAATTATTTCAATAATGGTGGCGAAACATATACGCTTGGCGAGCTATTAATTAAAATTAAAAACGATTTAGGATATGGTCAAACTACCGGAGAAATACTTATCAAAAAATGTGTTGGCCGTGGGTTTATAATAGATTGTGGTAGTGATACATATACGAGGTGAGTGGAAGACTTGCCGTCATTTTTCGCAACAAGTGGATTTATTCCTATGATATGCCATTTATTTTTCTATAATTTAATCAAAATTAATAAGTCTAATTATAAATATCGAAATAATAGAATGTGATCAATAAATTCCTAAAGGAGGTTTGAATATTGAATAAAGAATGGAAACTTAAACTTCAGATGGAATTCCCCTTTATGAAGCAGAACAACGTTAAAGAAGAACATAACATTTACCGCCGTTGGGGCTTTGAATGTTCCAGTGGCTGGTATGAACTCTTAAGAAATTGCTGCCAACAGATTACAGACAGATATGCCGAAGCAGGAGTGCCTATTGACTTTGTACCGGCTCAGATAAAGGAAAAGTTCGGTACCCTCAGGTTTTACTATGGATACGAGGATGCTCCATGTGGCATAGCTGCTATTGATAACCTTTGGGATGGTACAAGTATTCGTTTTGAACCTGGCAATGAGTGTGATGATGAAGAAAAGAAAAAGCTGAGACACGACATTGCGGGTATAGTTCGGGTCGCAGAAGAGCGCTCCAAGCATACATGTGAAATATGCAGTAAGCAAGGTATTATTAGAACCGACCTGAGTTGGATTAAAACATTATGTGATTCCTGTTATGACGCTCGAAAAATAGCTATAGAAGAAAAGAAGAAAGAACGCGCTGAGAAAGCAAAAGAAATCTATGAAGAGATACAGGAAAAGAAAAATGAATAGATAAATGGGATTAATTAATATAAGTAGCAGTTACTTCAGATTGAGGAGGCTAATTATTTTATTTAAAGTATGTATGGAATTTACAATAAATAACTTTGCTTATATCTATATCTACTGGGTGTAGATCCACTCTGATAAGCATTTAATTGCTCTCATAATTCGAAACATTGATTGATTTTAAATAAACAATATTAAAGGCTTTGAAAATCAGTGTATTCAAAAGAAATTAATAATTAGTTTTCCTTGAGGTATAAGGCATTTTAAAATAAGACTTGTGCATTATACAAAATGAAAATTGCAACAAATAAAGCCTCCCGCGCGGATGGGTCACAAGATAAAAGACCATTCCGAAACCGCTGAATCCATGGTATAATATTCCTATTATTTTTTGTTTTTTGACATAAACCTATCGAATTTGATAGATTTAACAATGGATTCAATGGAGGTATTCGTTTTATGGCACAGCACCTTTCAATTCGTGTTCCGTGGCATGATAACGGTTGGGCAGGGTGCATCTGCAATAATCCCGACTGCAATCAAGCGTGTCGGGTTTTGAAAAATATAGCCTTGGCTCGTTCAGACCTAAAAAGAAAACAATGCCAACAGTATGCATCTGATGAGGTGTCGACTGATGGTGATTTCGTGCCACCTTGCTTGACTGAATCCGGAATGTTTATGTCCGAGCATAGGACGGCAGATATTCGTAATCACCCATATGTTTATGACAGCCACTATAATCACATTGTCCCAACACATGTCGAGTGCGTGGTATTGATAACGAGGGTAAAAGAATGAGGGGTCTGAAAACCCTTATATATCAAGACTTTTAACACATATGGGTGTAAAACCCATTAAGCGGAAAACATGATTTTTTCGGTTCGAGGAAACAAGTCCATAAGAGCGGTTTTTGATAGTCAAGTGGTCAGGTTAGATGTCATAGCCCCGCGAGTGGTCGGGATAGATGTCAGCCTTCGCGAGTGGTCAGGTTAGATGTTTTTTCGGAGTTTTTTGAGGTTGTGTGGTCAGGTTGGATGCAGAGTTATCAACATGTTACATTATGGCAACAATGTAAATTATGGATATAAACTAAAAGGTGATATTATTATCATTTTGTAGTTAGCCAGAATTGGTTCATTCTGGCTGATTTATTTTACGAAAATCAAAAATTCATGCAATATTCAGTACATGTTTTACGACTATACTAGTGAAGGCCTTA
>JAAYNE010000068.1 GCA_012521015.1 Clostridiaceae bacterium
ACTGAAAATCCCCGTGTCGTTGGTTCGATTCCGACACCAGGCACCATATGTGGGAGTTTAGCTCAGCTGGGAGAGCATCTGCCTTACAAGCAGGGGGTCACAGGTTCAAGTCCTGTAACTCCCACCATAACGAAAAGCACTGGGACTAAAGGGTTTCAGTGCTTTTTATTTTTGCAATTTTTTGCTTGGTTTCGTCATTTTGAGTAGACTAGAATTAAATCAGGTAGATTGTTTAGAAGAAGAATGATAAAATTAAAATACATATTTAGTCAAGAAGTAACTTTGCGAAACAGAGCATCATAATACTGATCGGATCTGATTGAACAGAACAGAATAGAACAGAATAGAACAGAACTGTTCATTTGTACACAGTTTAAGGTAAGTTTGTTTTATGGTAGAACATAGAGCATTGCCTGACTATGTAAGGTTTCCGAATAGATATGTTGTTAGTAATGTAGGGAAAGGAAGAAAAAAGATGAACCAATTCAAAAAAGCAAAAATATTCTTGGTTACAGCCCTGTTGTTACTCCAACTCATTCTATCAGCATGTTCCGGTAGATCAACCCCGAATACAGGACCTTCGCTCAAAAAAAATCTGATGAGCAAAAAGCCGGTTTATACCGTAACATTTGATATCAATGGTGGAACATTAGTTAGCGGAGAACTTGAACAACAAGTCACGGAAGGTAGCGCAGCGACAGCGCCAATAGTTGAAAAAGAGAATCATAAACTTACCTGGGATCGCAATTTCGAGAATATTACATCTGATATATTAATAACTGCCCAATGGGAAAAAACAGAATTAACTTCTACTGAGATTGCGGAGATCGTACAAAAAAGTACCGTGACCGTTAACTGCGAATACTACGATGGTTCTACCGGAAGTGGATCAGGTTTTTTCATTGATGACCAGGGAACAATCGTTACCTCGTATCATGTAATTGAGCATGCAACTTCTATAAATGTGGAAACCTTTAATTCCGGTAAATATGATGTCGAAACTATTGTTGCATTCAGCGAGTTAAATGATCTGGCAATTTTGAAGATTAATACACAAGATTCTCCGGCATTAGAGATTTGTACAGATGAAGTAAAAGTAGGTGAGGCTGCTTATGCAAATGGTTCTGCTCTTGGTATTTTAACCGGAACATTTACCAGCGGAACAGTATCCAACACATCCCGGATCATAAATGGTGTTAGCTGTATTCAGATGGATACAGCAATTTCCTCTGGCAACAGTGGCGGTCCTCTAGTCAACACATACGGTGAGGTTATTGGTGTGAACGCGATGTCCTATATTGACGGAGAGAATTTAAATATCGCGGTTAAAATAGAAAATCTGGAAGATCTTACTGCAAACAAAGTGAACTACACTGTCAAAGATTATGAAGAATGGGTTATGAAGGAAACGGATAGATCTTATTCTGTATATAACGCAATTAATGATTATTTTGCTTATTCTACTATTAATACATATACTCATGTAACAGGACGAGACTGCTTTAAATCCATAAAGTTTGATGAAACTCAAGAGTCAGGTGAAATTATATATGATGGCTACGTAGATATGTGTCATATGTACATATATGATTATGTAGTGGAGGAAATGGATACCTATGTGGAATATCTAAAAACCAAAGGGTTCAAGTTTGAAGAACGTGAAGAAAAAGATGGTTATACTTTATATACATATTACAATGAATGGACGGGAACAATTGTTAGTTATTCCCAGCATGACGGTGATTTTATTGTGCTTGATATAAGTTCTGCTCGATAATTGTATAAAAATTGATGTAAGTATATCTGAGGGATTATATCCAATCTTTTCCTAATATACAGACAAATCAGAAAATGAAGTTATAAAGATCTGACAAAATACGAAAGATGTAATGGACTAGTGGCTTTTATCCTTATAGGACTAAGTAATCCAGGTATAAAATGTAGAATGTTTGACCTTTTTATTTACAATAGGATCTATACATTGATTCATTCTTGTACTGATTAGAATCACGATTTTCTAATTAAAATTTACAAAAGAAAATTTGTAAAGGGAAATTCTCGATGAATTCATTTGATAATCTTACAAAACTTAAAAAAATAAAAGGCCTACTTCTTGACTTGGATGGAACATTTTATATGGGCAATCAGATTTTACCGGGATCATTAGAATTTTTATCAGAAATTAAGAAAAAAGATATCAAAGTATTATTTTTAACAAACAATTCATCACGTTCTGCAAATTATTATATTAAAAAGCTTATTAAAATGGGAGTTGAAGAACCTTTTCTTAATGTCCTGACAAGCGGACAAGCTGTCGGAAAATATGTTCTAAAACACTTCCCTAACCAAAGAGTTTTCCTTTTGGCTAATCAAATCGTGACTGATGAAATGGCTGAAATGGGTTTATTGATAGATAATCATGATCCAGAATATGTTTTAATTACTTATGACACTGAACTGACTTACGAAAAATTAGATCGTGTCTGTTATTTCGTCAGATCCGGATTACCATATATAGCAAGTCATCCGGATTTTAATTGTCCTACAGAATATGGATTTGCACCGGATATCGGTGCAACAATTGCTTATATTGAAGCCAGTACAGGAAGAAAACCAGATGCAATTATCGGCAAACCGAATTCGTTAATCATTGATCAAGCAATTGAAATCCTGAATCAAGCTATTGTTAAATCTAAAATCACTGAATCTACAACTAGCGAATTGCAAACCTACAAATCAAAAACAACAATATCTGCAATTACTAAATCAGAAGTTGCGATGGTTGGTGATCGCTTATACACTGATATTGAAGCGGCTATTCAGAGCAAAATTCTCAGTATCCTTGTAATGTCAGGCGAAACGAATCAACAGATGTTACGTGAATCTACAACTAAACCGGATATAATCTTTGATACTTTATTTGATATTGTGACTTATTTAGCTTAATAGGCCAATTTGTTAATTTGGGTTTGATAGTTTTCGCAAATGCAATTTTATTTTCATCTTGCTTATGAATCGGATTCCAAACTTGGGCAAAAAATGGATCAATCTTTGCTCTTGCAGTATAATTCCAGCCAGCATTTTCACAATATGGGCACCAATGACCACCTTCTAAAATTAGTTTGGGTGAAGCTTTGAAGTTATGACCGAAACCGCAACGGAACAATAATTTTTGTTTCCAATTTCCTTTTTCCATTTCTGAGCTTAAACAAGATCCACCTCGGAATTTGGCAGCGTACCTGATATCAGCCAAATTCAATTCTGATGCGGGCTTATCTTCATCATAGCCATGGTCAATCCGAATAACTTTTTGGTAATCATTAAATGGCTTAAATTCTTTGAAATCTGCCGGCAATTTCAACCAATTCTTTAAATTACCCCAAAATGTGGTAATGTAATCTTCTTTTCCTTTTTTTAAAGCATAAAGTGTACCACCTGTTTTAAGGGCAAGTCTTTTGAATTTATTTGCCACCATTGATTTTATCAACTTTTGTGCTCCAGGTAATTTCATAATATGACGCCCCAATTTTGCAGTTAATATGTTGTTCTCTTCAAAAGAATCATAAAAATATTGCATAGTGTCATTACGGAAATGCAGATAATTTTCTAGTTTGTCGGAGTCTAAATAGTATTGACCGTGAAAATTATATGTGGCAAACCAATTTGGATTAAATGCACCCTTAAGATCAGTTATGCCGAATTTTGCAAAAGCACCGCTATACAAATCCAGTGAGCTGGCACGACAACTTTCACCTCCGCCGACATTATAAATATGTCCCCAAAATGCGGGATCTAATTGATTATTCGCCAAATCAACACATAGATTACGTAATAATATACTTGAATCACGATCTGAAACGTATTCCAAGACATTGTCCAAAGGATTATGGAGAATAATCGGATCAGATATGTTACCCATATCCGGACCCATGATTCCGGTTTGTCTTAAACTGACCCAATTGGTCAAACCAGACTCAATTACGGCTCTTTCAGCTGCAACTTTCGACACTGCATAGTAATCAAAAACAGCCGGTTTAATTGGATCACCGACTCTACCCCAATGAATAGGAGGTCTACGGTCCCCGGTTTGGGCAACAGTTCCGATATAAACGAAGAAAACTTCATTTTGTCGCTTTTGTTTTGTAATTGCTTGGACAAAATTTAAAGTACCGCCACAGTTAATTTGCATTGCCAAATCGGGATGCTTATCAGCGGCAGGTGAAACCAAAGCAGCTAGGTGTAATATAAGCTCAGTTTCTTTTGTCGCCTGAAAAACTGCTTCAAAATCCCTGACATCACCATAGATAACTGAAAATGCTTTTTTCTTGAGAAATGATTTCAATATTCTTTTTTCTTTAGCTGTATCTAAAGCCATCACGGTAACATCAAGCATATCTTCTTCCAATAAAAGATTTAATGTAGCTTGTCCCATCGTTCCGGTCGCACCGGTTAGTAGCACTTTTAATTTATTAATAGTTTTCTCCTTACTAGCCTTTGCGGCATAATGCCAAAACAATGAAAAATTAAAATCACAATTCCGGCGGAAGCTCATAACAGAAACTCTAGATTTCTCATGAAATGCTTAAGATAAAACTCGGTTTGAAATCTTTGATTTCCTTTTTCATATTTTATTAAAATTAATTCGACATGATGTGAAATAAATGTGAAAAATTTTAGCTAAATCACGATTTAAAATACAAAGTGTCTGTTTATTTTAATGAAAGTTTTTAGAATTCCCTTAAAATAATATAAATTACTGTTATGAAATATTTGAGACTCCTGAAACCACGTAAGCAAAATCGCGTAATGCTTTCGATTATTGTCAGGTTGGGGATTCATTTATGTTATAATTTATTGAATATGTTATTTACTTAAGCTTTAAGAATTACTAAATAAAAACTTGAATAATGCTACACAGATGTTTTAAATGTCAATTGTATTGCTAAATGGATGTTTAAATATACAAATATAGATCAAGTATTAATAAAAGGAAATCAAAGTGCTAATGAGGATAAGTTGAGTATAGCTAATAACGAGGTTTTTCTATGGATTCAGTTAAATTAAACGATTTGATTAAAGAGTTTCATTTAGAAGTAATTCGAGGTTTTGACATGGTTGATACCACGAAACTTTTTATTCCGGATATTACACGTCCCGGTTTGCAATTGGCCGGAAATTACATGCATTTCGGACCTGATAGAATTCAATTGATAGGCAATATGGAAATAGCCTATCTTAATTCTTTAACTGAGGATGAACGCAGATATAAATACAATATGTTGTTTGCAACCGGCATTCCTTGTTTAATCATTAGTAGAAGTCATCAAGCGGATCCTGTGTTACTGGAAGTTGCAGCTAAGTATAAAACTCCGGTGCTCGGTACCTCGGAAGGAACTGCTGAGTTTTATAGCAGCGTCTCTAAATATCTCAATGTAGAATTAGCAGAACGTATTTCAATCCATGGTGTTTTCATCGAAGTTTATGGTGAAGGAATTCTGATGTTGGGGGATAGTGGAGTAGGTAAATCCGAAACGGCTTTGGAAATTGTTAAACGTGGCCATCGCCTGATTGCCGACGATTTAGTTGAAATCAGAAAAGTTTCTGATACAACTTTATTGGGAAGAGCACCTGAAATTATTCGGCATCTAATTGAAATCAGAGGTATAGGAATTTTAGATGTTAAAGAATTATATGGGGTTTCTTCAGTAAAAATGCAGGAAAATATTCAATTTGTAATTAATCTTGAATTCTGGAATGAAGATAAAGCTTATGATCGGATGGGTTTGATTGAAGAAACGACGGAAATTTTAGGGATCGAAATTCCTTCAATTACGATACCGGTTCGCCCGGGTCGAAATTTAGCCATTATTGTCGAAGTAGCTGCAATTAACTTCAGACAAAAAACTATGGGATATAATGCTGCCCTTGCATTGACAGAGCGAGTTTTTAATTAGTAACATAAGGAGTTTTTATGAAAAAAAGCAACTCATTTTATCAACAATTGTTTGCCGAATTGCCTAAACATAGAATTCATTTTGATTATGAAATGAAATCTTTTTCGACTTTTCATGTAGGTGGTAAAGCCGATGTGCTTTTTTTACCGAAAAGTATTTCTGAAATTAAAAATGCCCTTGCAATCTGTAGGGATAATTCAATTCCTTTTCAGGTTTTAGGCAGAGGTTCAAATATTTTAATTTCCGATCGCGGTATTCGAGGCTTGACAATTTACCTGGGTCGAAATTTTACCGGAGTTTCCCATGAAGGTAATTACATTCGAGCACAAGCAGGAGCATCTTTGGCAGCAATAGCAGCATTGGCTGCCAAAAATAATCTGACCGGTTTAGAATTTTCTGCCGGCATACCCGGCTCGGTTGGCGGTGCAGTGTTGATGAATGCAAGTGCCTATGATAGTGAGATTAAAAATGTGGTAATCAGTTCATCTTATTTATCACCGCAAGATGAAATTATTACCTTAAATGGAGCTGAACATAAATTTGACTATAGAACTAGTGTATATCAGGGATTACCCGCAATTATCTTAGAGGCGGATTTTGCTTTAAAAGAAGGCAAAAGATTGGAAATTTATGACAAGATTCAAGATTATCAGATTAAGCGTAGAGCGAGTCAACCGATTGATGAATTTAGTGCGGGAAGTGCTTTCAAAAGACCACCTGAGAATTATGCCAGCAAATTAATAGCTGATGCCGGATTAAAGGGATATCGAGCGATGAATGCAGGTGTTTCTAAAAAACATGCAGGGTTTATTATCAATTATGGCGGAGCGTCAGCTTCTGATATTAATCGAGTTTTTGCCCATGTAAAATCGGTAGTGGAAACTAAATTCGCGATAAATCTACAACCGGAAGTCAAATGGATTGGCGATTGGCCGGCAGAAGAAATTCAATGGAAATACTTGTAATACTAGCGTAAAATCTTATGTGCTTACGCACCATAACCAATGAAAGAAGGAATTCAATGGAAGTAATTGTAATAACAGGTATGTCAGGAGCAGGAAAAAGTACTGCAATGCGCCATCTAGAAGACATGGACTATTTTTGCATTGATAATTTTCCGCCGCGTTTGTTACCCGGTTTATTACAGTCTTTTGCAGAAACCGAAAAGGAATTGGATGCTCTAAATTCGGATCGCCGTCAAAAACTGGCGATAGGCATTGATATAAGGAGTTTAGTTCGTTTTGGAAATATTAATTCGGATTTTTTACAAATGTTTCCTGATGGAGTTGACCATCGCATAATTTTCATGGAAGCCTCCGATGACACATTGGTGTCGCGCTATAAGCAGAGCAGGCGTAATCATCCATTGGCAGGTAAAGGTAATTTAATATTTGCGATTCAGGAAGAACGGGAAAAACTGAGAGAGTTGAGAGGTTTGTCCGATTTGACAATTGATACGACTGACATGTCGCTCTTTGAATTGAAAGATTTTTTATTTGATCTTTTAATGGGAAATGGGCAAGATGAGTTAATGACAATCTTTGTGCAATCTTTTGGATTTAAATATGGAATTCCGCTAGATTGTGACTTAGTAATGGATGTACGATTTATGCCTAATCCGTTTTATATTGAAGAATTACGCGAGTTATCAGGACTCGATATACCGGTTAAGGAATATGTCTTGCACTTCGAGGAAACACTTGAGTTTTTAAAATTATCTCGCAATTTTTTTGAATATTCTTTACCTTTGTATCAAAAAGAAGGTAAAGTTTGTTTGACTTTAGGTGTGGGCTGTACCGGTGGTAGGCATCGTTCTGTTACTATTTCTGAAGAGTTGGCATCTATTCTGCGTGATATGGCTTATTGTGTCTTTGTAGATCATCGGGATATCAAACGTGATACGGTCGGAGGTCTATAATGTCAAAGATCAATCTAAATTCAACCACAAACATTTCTCATCAAATATACGATATACCAAACGAATCTGATGTACAAAATATTTCCGATATACCAAATAAATCTTTTTCAGCTCAATTAAGAGATTCGCTTTTAGACTCAATTGAACAAGATAGCAATCACTTGCGAATAGTTTTTATTGTATTTTGTAGTGTTAGTTTTAAATCCTTTAAAAAACAGTTGCGTTTGGCAACGCGTTCCCGAAATCTGATTAACTACTTCCAAAAAGCTTTACAACGTGAATACCGCACAGAAGCAAAAATTATGTATCATAAAGAATTGATTACCTGCATAGTAAATGATCAGGCAATCATTTCTGAAATTGGTGCTGATGTCGATCATTTGTTTCATCAAAACCCTGCGGATTTCTATGAGCAATATTCCGTTGAAGATTACTATTTACTGATCAGAGCAATTCTGCGAGGTTTATATCTAGGCTGTGGCTTTTTGGCAAATCCTCAAGAGAGATACCATTTGGAGTTTAATATTCCAAAACGATCGATATCGCTCTGGTATGGGCTTTTTCTTTCGGAGCTGAATCTTGAACCGGGACGTACAGCTCATCAGGGAAGCGAAATTTTGTATTTAAAAGAAGGCGAAATGATTGCGGATTTCCTACGTTATATTGGTGCCAATCTTTATTTAATCAGATTTGAAGAAATCAGAGTTGAAAAAGACATGCGTAATCACGTTAATCGAATCGTTAATTGTGATAGTGCCAATGCTCAACGCTTGGCGAATTCAGTAGCAAGACAGATCAATAATATTAATTTTCTGATAGAAAAAATCGGTCTGGCAGAACTGCCGGATGATTTGTGCGAAATTGCAAAATTACGTATGAATTATCCAGACTATTCTTTGCGCGAATTAGGTGAATTGACAAAGCCGCCTTTGGGAAAATCAGGTGTAAATCATCGGTTAAGTAAACTAGATAAATTGGCTAATAAATTGCGTCAAGATAAAAAAATCAAGGAGGATAATGAGTGAATTACAAAATAGAATAAAATTAATTCAGGTTGAAATTGTGATTCACATCAGAAAAAATAAATGATACATATTGTTTTGGTAGAGCCTGTGATTCCTCCAAATACAGGAAATGTTGCACGCACTTGTGTTGCAACTAATTCGCAATTACATTTAGTTGAACCGTTAGGCTTCTCTTTGTCGGACCGGGCTTTGAAACGTGCCGGCTTGGATTATTGGTTTGATCTTAATGTACAACTATGGCAGAATTTGGATCATTGTTTGCCTGCTTTTTCCGATCAGCAAATTTTTTATGTAACAACCAAAGGCAAACAGCTGTATTCTGATGTACAATATAATAACAATTGTGTTTTATTCTTTGGTAAGGAAGACAAAGGATTACCGGAAGAAATTTTGTTTACCCATCCGGAACGTTGTATTAGAATACCGATGGCGGACAACAAACGTTCTTTAAATTTGGCGAATTCGGTTTCGATTGTATTATATGAAGCTTTACGTCAACAAGGATTTCCTGATTTGGCATGATTAGGATGTAGTTGATTTAGATAGGTGCTTATTAATGACAGAAGATAAATTGATGTTTAATTGGGCTACGTGTGAGTTAGCTGCGTATCGCAAAGGTTATATCACAGTTAAGCTTGATTTCAAAACAAATGTATTATCATGGAAAGATAGTAATCGTTGGTTTAATAATTTTGTGAGAGGATTACCCAAGAATCAAATGCAGCCATTATATGATGTTTTATCTCGATTTGTTGTTGAGAATCTAGATAAAGAACACAAAACTACTGAAATTCCGCAACATTATGTCTGGAACGTTCAAGTGGGTAGTGATGATAATACCATCGAGATCAGTGGCTATGATACCGATACTGAGATTTGGCAGGAATTGGTCAAAGCAATTGAAAAAGCCGGACATCGGGATTTTAAATTATAGTTTGGAGAAAAATAATGGATTTTTGGGAAGGTTTCTTTTTAGGAAAATATTGGACTGATTCAAACTTTGAAGATAAATCACGCAAGTTATTTTTCTTGATAATTGGTTTTGCCATTTTTCTCTTCAGTGCTGTTAATTTCATAATTCCTAAGTCTTCCGAAAAATTATTTCTGATGCCGTTTTGGCTCCATTTATTGCTGGGCTTGGTTTTACTTGGTAGCTTGCCTTTTGCTGCAGCACATTATCACAGACTCAGTTTTTTTGTAAAAATTTTTATATTGCTAGGTTATTTACTTCAATATCTTTTTCTAATTTTTGGCTTTGTGCAGATTATTTCCGGTCAAGTCGGTTTAGATACAGAGAGCATTCCTGCTTTTTTCTTAAATATGTTTGACCGAACGATGTCTTTAAGTGGTGAATTTTTTACGTTTTTGGGTGGACTAGGAAGCACGATTGCATCAGTACTTGGCGGAATTATAGTCGGTGGTTCGATTGTTGTTTTGATTTTATTTGTATCGATATTTGTTCCCTTGATATATATTATATCGTTTAGAGCATTGCAGCGTTTAATTGATAAATTAATTTATAATAAATGGTATAGTGTCAAAATCTAAAATGAATCTATCAGGGGTAGATGGTAATAAAATAGCTAGGTATGGCTGGAAATAAAGTAACTTTTTTCCATGGTTTTTAACATAATTTGTAATGTTGCTACTCCTGTATATTCACATTTTTTTCATATTAATACATTTTTGTTTGATTTGTATTATTTCAAAATACAAATCAAAATCTTATTCTAATAACATCATTTACCTAAGTATCGGGCTAATCATATGAAAGATACAAAGCATTTTAAATCAAATACTACCGATAAATATAATTTTTACAATTCAGAACCGGAGCCAAAAAAATATCCGACTGTGAATTTGGATGGCAGTTACTATTACTCTTGTCCTGAACAAAATTCAAATGTCAATGAAATTGATGAATTAAATCACAAACCAAACAATATTTTTTGGACTATTTTCAGTGCTATATTGTTTATTAGTTTGTTCTGCGGTTTGTTATTCGTTTCTTATTATTTTCCAAAAGCACAAATTAATCGATTTAATCTCTATCGAGCCGATCAGAGTAATAGACAAGCCGATGTAAAGCAATTACAGACGATAACTGCTAGTCATGTTATTGTCAATAAAATCGGTGAACCTTTTGGTTGCAGTTTTTTCATGAAACAAAATAAGGCAGATGGATTGTTTATTGAAGAAATCATCAAAGATGGTCCGGCTGATCAGGCAGGATTATTAGTTAGTGATCAAATTCTGTTTCTTGATGACAAAAAGATACAAACGATTGGTGATGTGGTGAATTTTTATGATCAGAAAGAAACCGGCGACGCGGTCAAAGTGATATTTGTTAGAGACGGTGCAGAACTAGAAACCATCATAATTCTTGATCAACATGGTGATTAGCATAGAAAAAAAGATCTTCACTTGACACATATTTGAAAAAAGAACAACCAGAATCCAGATTCTTAAAACATTTCTTAATTTAATATTATTAAGGAGCTTGCACATAATCTAAGGTTGTACCGTAGAATTGCTGCACAAACTTAAAAAGTGTGCATATACACCTCGGTAAAGCCGGTTTATTAAAATACATGCACACAATTTAAGGTTGTACCTTAGAATTGCTGCACAAACTTAAAAAGTGTGTAAGATCAAACAAGAAAGCTGATATAAGAACTCCTATTCCTGAGATGTTATCTCTTTTAGATTTCTTGTTATCCAATGTAATTTTTATCCTGATGATTCGTTTTTGTATGCTCCATGCATACAAATTACGTTAAATATTGATATATATTGTAAACGTAAAGTTTTGTCTTTTAATAGAATTCTGCAAAGGAGAAAGACTATGAAGAAAAAACGGTGTTTGAGAATACAGGCATTAGTTCTGGTATTGTTGATGATATTAACTACCTTTGTTATATCCTCTCCGCAGGTTCTGGCTGATGGGATAATTGCCGGAGATGAAGAATCAACGGAAATTGTTGCAGATAACAATTCTACATCAGCTAATGAAGATGTTGAATCTGTACCCTCAACAAACAGCCCGGAGCAGCAAAAAGATTTAGATCGAGTAGCCACGGAAACTGAAATCAACAATATTTCTTCGGAATCAGGCAATATGGCAGGAAAAGAAACTGATACTATTCCTGCAGATGAAGCGGATATTATTCTTACAGATAAAACCGATATATTTCCTCCGGACGAATCATCAGGTCTGACAGATGAACCGACGGTTGAAACGGACATAAACTATGTTGAATCACCATCTGAGCAGACTCTTGATCAAGTTAACGAAATGGAACCGTCATCTGCAGATGACGAAGTACTTGAAACACAAGATATTGTTTCCGATACAGTAGAACAGGCACCAACAGAAAGCATGTTCGAAAATGACGGTCAGTCAACGGAGCTTGATTCGGACAAATCAAACGAAACTGTTACGAACAAGGTATCATCTCCGAAATTACCGGAAATTAAGGAAATTAAAGAAATTAAGGAAACTAAAGAAATTAAGGAAGCTAAAGAAGATGTAGTCACAGATAAACCTGACAATCAAGATGCCAATATTATGGTGCCGGATTCCGCTAAAAGAGAGAACAGCCCAAGAAATGCCACACCTGAGGATCAATTTGAATTTGATCCGGAAACCGGAACAATTACCGGTTATACCGGTACAAGTACGGAGGTAGTAATTCCTTCAACAATTAAGAGTGTCCCTGTAACGAAGATCGGGAATTTGGCATTTAACTTTAGACAACTTACTGGTGTGACAATTCCCAATTCTGTGGTAAGTATCGGAGAATGGGCATTTCATGATAACGAACTAACCGAAATAGAAATTCCTAATTCTATGAAAATAATCGGAGCTCAGGCATTTTCGATGAATAAAATAGCAGGTGTGATCATTCCGGATTCTGTAACAAGTTTAGGCGGCGGTGCATTTGCTATTAACAGCTTAACCAGTGTAACAATTCCGGATACCATAACAAGTATTGAAGACTGGACATTTTATCATAATCAACTAAGCACTGTAGAAATTCCGGATTCGGTAACAAGCATAGGCTATAAGGCATTTGAAGAAAATAGTCTGACTAGTTTGGAAATACCGAATAAGGTAACAACAATCGGCAATAATGCTTTTCAATCGAATCAACTAAGCAGTGTGACGATCCCGAATTCGGTGACAAGTATTGGGGAATGGGCATTTAATTCTAACAAATTGACAAGTATAGAAATTCCGAATTCCGTAAAAACAATCGGGAATCAGGCATTTTCAGTTAATCAATTGACCGGTGTAAAAATCCCGGATTCTGTAACAAGTTTAGGCGGCGGTGCATTTGCTCTTAACAGCTTAACCAGTGTAACAATTCCGGATACCATAACAAGTATTGAAAGATTTACCTTTTATCATAATCAACTAAGTAGCGTAACAATCCCGAAATCCGTAACAAGAATTGGAGAGAGTGCCTTTGCCTATAATCAATTAACCGATGTAATAATTCCGAATAGGGTAGCCACAATAGGAAATAGTGCATTTGCCAAGAATCAATTAAGCAGTGTAACAATGAATTATTCCCTCACAACGATAGGAGATAGCGCCTTTGCCAATAATAAATTAACCGATATTACAATTCCGAGTCGAGTGACAAAAATAGGAAATAGTGCATTCTTAAATAATCAATTGGGTAGTGTGACAATACCATATTCCGTCCAATCTATAGGAGATAATGCATTTGCAAATAATCAATTAACTAGTCTTACAATTCTGAAGGGGGTCATAACAATAGGCAATAATGCATTTGCCAACAATCAATTAGCCGATGCAACAATTCCGGATTCGGTGACAAGTTTAGGAGATGGTGCATTTACAAATAATAAATTAACCAGTATAAGAATTTCAAAGAAAATGATGAACATTGGTAATCATACATTTTCATCGAATCAATTAACCGATGTTACAATTCCGATTTCTGTCAGAACGATAGGAAATCATGCATTTTCCAATAATCAATTAGCTGGTGTGACAATGACAACACCTGTCACTACTATCGGAGATTATGCATTTCATTCCAATAATCTGACCGGTGTGACAATTCCGACTACTGTCACAACAATCGGTATCCATGCATTTTCGGAAAATCAGCTGACCAACGTAACTATTCCGAAATATGTTACAACTACAGGGGAAGACTCGTTCAGGGACAATCCGATTGAAGAGAAAGAAATACCGAATAGTATAACCAAGATTACTCGCATTAGTTCTCCTGATATTTTGAATCCGAGTAAGGAACAAATTGAATATTATTGCTTTAACAGAGTATTTGGCTTTAATGAAGCAACCGGAACAATTACCGATTATTTTGGTAAAAGTAAGGATGTAGAGATTCCTTCAACTATCCTGAATATTCCGGTAACGAAGATAGGAGATAAAGCATTTTTCAGAAAAGAACTAACCGGTGTGACAATTCCGAATTCTGTCACCAATATCGGGAATCAAGCATTTGCCGTGAATAAACTAACCGGCATTACAATACTGGATTCAGTAACAGATATCGGGAATTATGCATTTAGCTCGAATCAGCTAACCGGTATCACAATACCTGATTCTGTAACAAGTATCGGGGCAGGGGCATTTAATTCCAATAAATTAACGAGTGTGGAAATCCCGCATTCAGTAACAATAATAAACAATAATACATTTTCAAATAATATTCTAACAAGTTTAGAAATTCCGAATTCTGTAACAAGTGTCGGGAATTATGCATTTGCCAGTAATCAGCTAACCGATGTGACTATCCTAGATTCCGTAACTGAGATTGGGAAATGGGCATTTAGTTATAACAAACTGTCCAATATAGAAATTCCTGATTCTGTCACAACAATCGGGGAATATGCATTTTCATGGAACCAACTAACTGGTGTAGAAATTCCTGATTCTGTTACAACTATAGGAGAGCGTGCATTTTCAATTAACCGACTGACGAGTGTGGTGATCCCGGATTCGATAACAAGTATAGAAAATGGTACATTTTCCAGTAATCAATTAACCGAGATAGAAATTCCTGATTCTGTTACAAATATAGGAGCAGGTGCATTTTCATGGAATGAACTAACCGGTGTAAGAATCCCGAATTCCGTAACAACCCTGGGAGATTATGCATTTGGAGGAAATCAATTAACCGGTGTAGAAATTCCCGATTCCATCACAGCTTTAGCAGATGGTGTATTTGAGGAAAACCTGTTAACCGGTATAACAATACCTGATTCAATAACATCCATAGGTAAAGATGCATTTAAAAGTAACAAACTGACCCAAATTACCATACCTGATTCAGTAGAAGAAATAGGCGCCGGGGCATTTATTGATAATTTAATAACTGGAGCCGGAATTTCAAATAATATAAAAAGAATATTAATACCATTTTCAGAAATTGACCCGCAACCTTCAATAGATAATCCGACAATTGCTCAAATCTTTGAACATTGTTTTGATTCGGGAGTGTCTTTACTTCGTTATATCAAAGCAGGTTCCAATATCAGAAGTACACCCGGAGGAACAATAATCGAAACGTTAAAATTGCCGATCCATGTAACGGGTACAGTCCAAGGAAATTACCTGAAGTTTACATATAAAAATCAAACTACCTATGCTCATCTGGGTGTAACCTCAAATAGTCCGCCACCGATTACCGGTTATACTACATGTACGGTAAATGTCAGAAATGCGCCAAATGGAGATGTGATCGGTTCTCTGTCAATTGGTAGCAAAGTAAGCGGAACACTGGAGGTGAACTGGGTCAAGTTTAATTATTCCGGAAATACCGGATATATATATGCATCATTGTTGCAGGCTGATCCGGTCGAAGTGACGCGTTACGTTTTAGCCGGATCTAATCTCAGAAATAAGCCCGGCGGAACAATCATCGAAACATTAAAAATGCCGATCTATGTCACCGGCATAATTGAAGGAGATTATCTGAAATTCACATATAAGAATCAGACTGCTTATGCACATAGAAGTGTAGTTACAACTTCATCCCCGCCGATCACGGGATATACCAAATGTACGGTAAATGTAAGAAGCGCACCTAACGGCAATGTAATCGGTTCTTTATCTGCCAATCAGCAAGTAAGTGGCATCTTGTCAGGCAACTGGGTTAAATTTAATTATTCCGGTCGAACAGGATATCTATATTCCGTTTTATTAAAGTGATTCTGTAGTTAACAGATTATTTAAGCAGAAGTTGAAAAGATCAATAACAGATTTCGCTTTTAATCGATAATGATTAAGAAATCTGTTATTTGTATTTGATCAGAATGTATGAAAAGGCGATTTCATTGTTTAATACCTCTTTGGTTTTAAGTACTTTCTTGACCTGGAATAACGGTTGTTTTATGATGAAAATCTAAAAGATTCGAACTCTCTTGCATTAATAACAATTCAAACTTATTTTTTCTGAAAATAATAAATATTGTAAAAATGATTGAGGGAATTCTTTTTTAGTTTTATGTTAATTTCATTTGTGGCAAGGAGTAAGACCATGAAGCAAAAACCTTACTTGAGAATTCAGGCATTAGTCTTGGTGTTATTGCTCATATTAACCAGTTTCGTCGTATTTCCTCAACAGGTTCAAGCTGATCCGATGGTTGCAGCAGACGAAGAATCAACACCGGCAGGAAGCAGTACAGAAGATCAAACTCCTGATGTACCTGCAGGAAGCAGCATCGAAGATCAAACTGATTTAGAGCAAATTGAGAATGAAACAAAAGTGGAAACTGCTGCTGATTTCACAGAAGAGTTACCAGATACACCGGTAGAATCGACGATTAAAACAGAGAACAATCCTGAAAAGTCAGATGATGCCCATGATGATATAATGCCTTTGAGCGAGTCAGATGAAGTTCAACAATTGTCGGAAGACTCTATTAAGGAAAATCCGAACGATCAAATCCCTGATATTGAAAAGACAGATCTTGCTATAGCTGATAATCTCGCAAGAACTCTTAAACTTCAGGGTGATTTTGAATTTGATCCAATAACCGGAACTATTACAAACTACTTAGGTTCAGACACGGTGGTTGATATTCCGTCTGAGATAAATGGTACCGCAGTTACGGCTCTTGGTGATAACGCATTTAAAGCCAGACAACTTACGGGAGTTACAATTCCCAACGGTATCATCAAAATAGGCGATTATACATTTGATTCAAACGGACTCACTAGTTTAACAATCCCTGACAGTGTTACCCAAATTGGCAGAAACGCATTTTCTTACAATGAACTTACGAGTGTTACAATATCCAACGGTATCACAAGCATTGGAAATTCTGTGTTTGCTTTCAACGATTTGGAGAGCGTTACAATTCCCTACGGCGTTACAACCATTGGTTGGGGAGCATTTTCTAACAACAAACTTACAAGTGTAACATTATATGATAGCGTAACCAGCATCCGAGGCACAGCTTTTGGAAATAATTTGCTAACCGGTATAACGATACCTGATTCAGTAACATATTTGTCCGGTTTTAATAACAACCAACTGAATAGTATCACGATTCCGAGCAGTGTTACCGAAATAGGAAATTATGCGTTTGAAGCTAACCAATTTTCAGGTGTTACTCTTCATGACGGTATTACCCGAATAGGAGATTATGCGTTTTCCGGCAATCAACTTGAGAACATAGTTATTCCGGACAGTGTTACCGAAATTGGAGCAAATGCATTTTCTTTTAACGAACTTACGAGCATTACATTTCCCAACGGTATCACAAGCATTGGAAATTCTGTGTTTGCTTTCAACAATCTGGAGAGCATCACAATTCCCTACGGCGTTACAACCATTGGTTGGGGAGCATTTGCTAACAACAAACTCACAAGTGTAACATTATATGATAGCATAACCAGCATCGGAGGTGCAGCTTTTGGAAATAATCTGCTAACCGGTATAACGATACCTGATTCAGTAACATCTTTGTCCGGTTTTAATAACAACCAACTGAATAGTATCACGATTCCGAGCAATGTTACCGAAATAGGAGATTATGCGTTTGAAGCTAACCTGTTTTCAGGTGTTACTATTAATGACGGTATTACCCGAATAGGAGATTATGCGTTTGCCAGCAATCAACTTGAGAACATAGTTATTCCGGACACTGTCACTGAAGTAGGAGAGTATGCATTTGAATCTAACCTACTCGCGAGCATCACAGTTGGAACTAGTGTCGCAAATATTGGAGCCGGTGCATTCAGGTCCAATCAGCTTACTGGATTAACAATTCCGGCTAGTGTTAATTTGATTGGAGAAGCAGCGTTTTCTTTTAATAAAATCGGGAGCGTTATAATTCCGGACAGTGTTACCGAAATTGGAGCAAATGCATTTTCTTTTAACGAACTTACGAGTGTTACAATTTCCAACAGTGTCACAAGCATGGAGGATTCTGTGTTTGCTTTCAACAAACTGGAGAGTGTAATAATTCCTGATGGTGTCTTAACCATTGGGATGGGTGCATTTGCCAACAACCAACTTACAAGTGTCACGATTCCGGGCAGTGTTACTCAAATCGGCTGGCGTGCATTTGGGTCCAACCAACTTCCTGGTGTAATAATCCCCGGCAGTGTCACAGAAATTGGAGCTGCTGCATTTCAATCCAACAAACTCACGAGCATTATAATTCCCGACAATGTTACCGAAATTAGTTGGCGTGCATTTCAAGACAACAAGCTTGAGAGCGTGACAATTCCCGAAGGAGTTGTGAGTATCGGTTGGGGTGCATTTGCCGATAACTTGCTGCCGGAAGTCACGATACCGGACAGTGTTACCACCATCGGATATGAAGCATTTGCCCAAAACCTGCTGCCGGAAGTTACGATCCCAGGTAATATCACCAGTATAGAAAACGGAGTGTTTAAAAATAATCGACTTACAGGAATAACAATACCTTATGGTGTAACCAGTATCGGATTGGAAGCTTTTAGATATAACCAACTCACGAGCGTCATATTTCTCGGAAACGTTACTGACATTGGCTGGGGTGCATTTGCAAATAACCAGCTGACTGAAGTAACTATCCCGAACAGTGTTACCAGCATCGGAAGAAACGCTTTTGTTCAAAACCCGATAAGTGCTACCCCGATTCCCGAAAGTATTGAGTCAATTACTGATATAGATTCAGAGGGGGATGTTTTCGTCCTTATTTCCAATCCGAGTATCGAACAAATACAGGCCTATTGCTTTAATTCTCTTATTGAAAATACTTACATTAAAGCAGGCTCCAATATCAGAAATTTACCCGGTGGGGAAATTATAGCAACGTTAAAAATGCCGATCTATATAACCGGAACAATCAAGGGATTCTGGCTGAAGTTTACTTATAACGGCAGTACGGCATATGTAGCAAGGTCTGTAACGACTACCAGTCCGCCACCGATTAACGGTTATGCTAACGGTTCGGTAAATGTAAGGAATGCACCGTACGGCAATATAATCGGTTTGCTATCTCTCGGTCAGAACGTAAGCGGAATTTTAGAAGAAAATTGGGTCAAATTTGATTATTCAGGAACAAACGGCTATGTCAATGCTTCGGTTCTGCGAGCGGAGCCGTTCGAAGCAACACGCTACGTTAAGACCGGTTCTAACATCAGAAGCACACCCGGAGGAACAGTAATTGAAACGTTAACCATGCCGATCTTTGTAATCGGTACAAGAGAAGGAGATTACCTTAAATTTGTTTATAAAGGTCAGACGGCTTATGCTCATCAGAGTGTAACAACAACCACATCACCACCGATTACCGGTTATACCGGCGGTTTAGTTAATGTGAGAAATGCTCCGAATGGTAGCATAATCGGTACATTACCTGCTAACAGAAAAGTAAGCGGAACTTTGATAGGCAACTGGGTTAAATTCAATTATTCAGGCAGAATAGGATATGTATATGCCCCATTATTAAAATGAGCTTCTGGTTCGCTAATCATTTCGGATAATTCTTAAGATAATAAACGGATTTCTCTTTCGACTACGCTTGATTGAGAAATCTGTTTTTGATTTTCCGGCATTTGAAAACAAGCTGTTATATTACCCGGTCATTAGTGCTTTTAACGTAATAATGTGTTTTTTCTAGCAAGTTAAAGTTAAATTTCTTATCTCAAGCAAGTCCGAAAACTCTAATGCTGAATTATGGCAAAAGAGCTTATATCTTTAAAGTTTATGAAGTTTTTTGAACCTTATTGACCCGGAATAGCGTTTCTTTTATTATTAAAATATAAAATATTTAAACACTATTATATTAATTGTAAAACAAATTAAACTTAAATTTTGAAAAATAAAAATTATCCAAAACTATCAAAAATTATTAAAAATATCAAAAGTATAATAACGTTCAAAACTAACAAAACAATCAAAATTTTCGAACCATCGAAACAATTGTGAAAACTGTTTAACAAAATCCTATTCTATAATTCAAAATTAAATAATTCCAAGTATATAAGGATAAAGGAGAAACCTATGAAGAAGAAATTGTACTTGAGAATTCAGGCATTCGTCCTGGTATTTTTGCTCATGTTAACCACCTTTGTCATATTGCCTGAGCAGGCTTTGGCTGATGCAGAAATTGCTGCAGATGAAACCGATATGATTTCCTCAGATGAATCATCAGAGCCGGTTGACGAATCGGTAACTGAAACGGATATAGATTCAACCGAATCTTCGCTTGTACCAACCCCCGAACAAGTTGACGAAGCAGATATACCATCTGCCATTGATGAAGTGATTGAAACGCCTGAAGTTGAGCAAGCTGTGCAAGAAGCTGTTGCAGAAAAGCAAGACGAACAAGATGCCGATGTTGCGGTGCCGGATCCCGCTGATAACGGAAGAGGCACAAGAGCAGCCTATACACCCGAACAGTATTTTATATTTGATGTGACGACCAAAACTATTACGGATTACACGGGATCGGACAAAGCTGTCAGCATTCCGCCCAGTATAGGCGGCGTTAAAGTAGAGCACATCGGAGGGAATGCCTTCAGATATAAAGAACTCACAAGTATTACGATACCGAACGGCATAGAAAGTATCGGACATGCTGCATTTTTGGACAATCAACTCAAGAATGTCACGATCCCGGACAGTGTCACTCAGATTGATGAATCGGCATTTATGAGAAACCAGCTCACGAGCGTGACGATTTCAAATAGTGTTATATACATCGGTGATTTAGCATTCTTAGACAATCAACTCAAGAATGTTACGATCCCGGACGGTGTCATGCATATCGGAGAATTGGCATTTATGAGAAACCAGCTCACAAGCGTTACGATATCGAACAGTGTAAATCACATTGGTGTTTCTGCATTCAAAGAGAACCAACTTATAAACGTCACTATTCCGGACAGTGTCGGGAGTATCGGGGAATGGGCCTTTGAGAAGAATCCGATAATCTGGGCTTCAATTCCTGAAAGTATTCTCTTCATTCTAGACTATGATGGTAATCCGCTCGTCTACCAACCAACCGCCGAACAAATAGGGGAATATTGTTTTGATGACGGAGTAGCTTTATATGTAAAACGTTACATCAAAGCGAATTACAACATTCGAGAGACACCTAACGGTAAAGTGATTACCAAGCTTTGGCGCCCGTTATATGTAACCGGTACAAAACAAGGAGGTTGGTATAAGTTCACCTATAACAGTAAACCTGCATATGTAGTAATGGAAGCAACTACAACTGATCCGCCACCGATGACCGG
>JAAYNE010000069.1 GCA_012521015.1 Clostridiaceae bacterium
ACCGTGGAATAAATGCGGTCGAACTTGTTTTTATCATGACCTTTTTAGGATATTTTTCACTTTTCAATGTCCAAATCGTCTCAGTCGTTTCTTGTTGCGGTTTTCATAGATTACTTTACACTACCCTAAAATCACATATTTTCGTTTACTTGCAGGGAAAACCCCGCGATTTAAACAGGTAGGATTATATAAAAATATAATACACAAATATTCCTCCTTTGAATTATAATCGTTTTTTCATTCGCTTTTGGGCAACAAAAAAGCAGATCCCATCCACAAAGCGGATTTTGATCTGCATTCTTACGAAAACCAAACGAAATAAAAGGGCAATCGCAAATGGATACACGTCCCTATACCATTTCTTATATCGTTTAAAAAAGCACAACAAAAAGCCCACCAAGTGGATAGTATATTACCGTCTTTTCATTGTTAGCTTATCTTAAAAACCTCCGTGCCAGTGAAACCTCTGAAAAACTCATGTTTTTCTATTTTTTAAGCCCTGAAACCCGCATATTTACTAATGTACTTTTTCGGAGGTTTCACAGGCACCGACGGCATTTTTTATGATAGATTTTTAAATAAGAGACAAGTGGGGACAATGTACCTGTCCCCGTGTCCCCTCTTGGGAAACAGTGGCAGGACGGGTTGAATTTTGTGTGGCATAATTCACCTTATTATATGTGTAAGCATAGCGAATTGACAGTGGAAGGCAATGAAATTGAATTAATCTTGATAACAACAATGATCTGCAAAACGCCATAGATACCCTTAAAAATTCAGTTGCAAAGGCTGACAGGATGGTTAAAAACACCGGAGTCTCCTATATTTCTTCCTATCGTAGAGCTGTTCATTAATAAGATGTCCCCTTTGATTCTTCTTGAGAATTTTTTTTATAGAATGCTGCTTCAGTGGAGGATCGAACCCACCACTGAAGCAAAGATCGGTTCAACAATATTATTACAGTCACTTGGTCTTATTACTCCAGAGTATTCCATACTTCTGATTCATTATTGCAACTTTATGCATCTTTAGTTGCCAGCTACGTACTAAATATGGTCGTAAACAGGAGTCAATTATAATACGATATTCTGGTTTAATTTTTCTTATTTTTTTAGTTAATTGCACAATATATGCAATCCATAATGGTATTCCTGCATAAGCAACAATTTCTCTAAACAAAAAAGTGAACAAGCCATCATTCATTCTGTTTTCCCATCCATACAAACCAATTGATATAAACGGAATTAGCGCTAATCCCCCAAGAATAAGAAGCATGATTTTGTTTTGCCTCTTTGAAAACAAATAGGTATTTAAAGCATAAAAACCGTATATTAATAGGAAGTATAAAAAGGAAATCCTTTTACTTATATTGCTAAGTGCTTCAAATATAATGTTTAAACCTTGCAATTTAGATAATTGATATATAGGAAATGTAATAATATTAAATATTGCATACTCGGTTTCATAGTTAGTTAGTATAAAGATATTTTGCAAGAAAACAATCAAGATTATTAAGGGCATATTTATTGGTTTTATTATTTTACTAATACTTATTTTTTGCTCAGTATTTAGTACTTCCATATATGTATATAATTCATTCATATAAGCGTCAGTTACTTTTCTTATTCTTTCTAAAAGTGTATCTTCTTCAACTTCAAAAACCTTCCCTAAAGAAATTTCTTTACCTTCGTACAATTCTACATATGCATTTATTCTTAGATCCATAATATATCTGGATTTTAAAGTATTGTATACATAGTTATAAAATTCAACCCCTGATTTTTGGTCACTATACTGTATTACATTATTATAGGCTACTTTAGCTTCATTATTAAGCGTTGAATTATCAAAATAGAACGATAAATCAGCACCTTCAATCTTTTTCAAATAATAATCTCTTATAGAGTTAATAAGCTTTAATGGACCTTCGTCTTTAAGCCATTTTAGAGAACGATGAATATTATCCTTCATAAACTCATCTTTTTTTAGTTCTCTGATTTTTTTTTCTTTAAAGTCCATTCTTATTCCAGCTATCCTAACTAAATTACTAATTCCATCTCGAACTTCCTCGGAAATTTCCTTTCCCGCGGCCTCGTAATCATCAAATGCAGAGAATGTAAATAAAAAGTAGTAGCTATCGGGGTTGCTTATCCAACGCTCTCTAAAGGACTTTTCAAGCTGATATAAAAACATTTGATACCATGCTGGTACAAACTCAGCATCCTCTTCGAGTGCAAGTTTTAGATATTCCAACGCCTCATCCATCTTATTTGCATCCCAACTCTGCTGTGCACGCAGTACAAGGTTTGCTGACTTGCTTTTTCCAGCGCGTTTCCTGTCAAAAGGTTCATTCGGTGTTCTTTCTTGATTCTTTTTCAAAATATTAAGTATCTTTTCTTCCTCATTTGCACTAATATCAGTATTTGATTTCATTTCTCCTTCAAGGTTTATCTCTTTTTCAGTAGCTTCTATTGGGAAATCATTCATCAACAATCCAATACGTTTATTGTTGCTATTGATCTCTAAATCGTATTCCTGCTTAGAGGCTTCACTTTCGAAGACTTTTAAAGCTTCTTCAACAAGCTCAACTTTCTTTCTTGCCTTATATTCCCTTTCAGCATCACCAAAGGAATTGTTGAGTTTTCTAAGGGCGTCAGAATGTACTTTTTCGAGTTCCTTTTTAAGCTCTTTAAAACCCATCTCGGGATTTAAACCAAATATCTGGTAGAAATTTTGCATATTACCCTCCTTGTACAAATACATCTTGATGTAATATTGTTGTAAAATCACTTGTACAGAGTTTTTTCCCCTCTGCAAGTTCTTTTGCAATTCTATTGTTTTGATTTCTTATGATGGTTTCCAAAATATTCCTAATGCCTCTTGCATTACCAAAATCCTTTTCCATATATTTTTTATTTATTTCTTCTTTTACTTTTGGAAGTACATTGTCTGAATAATTCAGGCCTCTGTTTTTAATCATATTAGTGAAAATGTCAAGAAGTTCCTCAAGACTATAGTCTTCAAAATCTATTACAGTATTTATCCTGCTCTTTAAACCAGAATTTGCTTCTAATAAATTATCCATATCGTCTTTATATCCGGCAAGTATAACCATAAGCCGATCTCGCTTGTTCTCCATTTCTGCGATTAGCGTATCTATTGCTTCTCTTCCAAAGGAATCATTCTCACCTTGGTAAAGTGAATAGGCCTCATCAACAAAAAGAATACCACCTACGGCTTTTTTTACTACTTCTTTAGTTTTTTCAGCGGTATGCCCTTGGTATTTTCCTACAAGCTCCCCCCTTGTGCATTCTACAAATACATCCCCTCTTTTAAGTATACCTAAAGACTTATAAATACCCCCAATTATTCTTGCAACCGTAGTTTTACCTGTACCAGGGTTTCCCCGAAATAGCATATGCATTGTTCCTAAATCACTATTTTCAGTAGAGATACCTCTATTTATCATTTCCTGTCTTACCCTCATACTGTTTACTATGCTTTCCACCTGGCCTTTAGCTGCTTTTAACCCTATGAGACTCTTTAAAGATGCAAGAGATTCATTGATTTCTTCTTCAGGTTTTCTACTAAGCTTTATACCAAAATCAATTGCCTCAAACTTCATCAATGATTCTTTGGTATATGTTCCATCCGCAAGTCTGTCAGCTAAATTTCTATAAGCCTGATTTAATAGATCCCTAATAAAACGTGCGTTTGAGAATTTCTCATCCACTCTTTCACGTTTGATGCATTCGCTTATAGCCTTTTTGCCGGATTCAGTTATTATAAAACCCATGCCCTCTGCCATTTTATCAGCAATTTTGAGCAGCTCTTCGTCGGTATAATCAGGTATTTCGATAGTAAAGTTGATCCTTGATTTTAAGCCCTCATTCGCTTCAAGCATCTCATACATTTGCTTTTTATAGCCAGCAAAAATAATAGTAAATGAATCTCTTTGGTCCTCCATAGCCTTCATAAGAACATTCAGTGCAGTTCCCCCAAAGTCCTTGTCATCATCTTTTTTGTATAATGTATAGGCTTCATCAATAAACAAAGTACCTCCCGAAGCCTGTGTAAGTAAATTTTTTACATTTTCTTCAGTATGTCCGATATACTGACCCACCAGATTAGACTTATCGACTTCAATAAGATTATCACTGTCTCTGATTCCAATAATATGTAGTATTCTTGCTATCACACGTGCTACTGTTGTTTTTCCTGTACCTGGATTACCTAATAGCATGAAATGATAACCCCTGACGTTATTGATATGAAGATTCAGCTCCTCACGTCTTTTTTTATCAAGATTTGCTTCGTTTACAAAAGATAAAATATGTTTTTTGACACTTTCCATGCCAACAAATGATTCAAATTCTTTAGCTATTTCCGCAGGAAGTTCAATTTCCTTCTTATGCATAGATCCCATTTCATCTATTTTTATTTTCGAAATTAGATCCTTCTTCTTCTTTATCTGCTGTTCGTCTAAATTGGAGTTTCTTGTTATATGTAATTCACGAAAAAAATCGTTGACTTGCGTAATTCTTGTGTAAAGGTGAACTATCTGATTTTCATCGAGAAGCATCT
This sequence comes from Clostridiaceae bacterium, assembly GCA_012521015.1. Classification (GTDB taxonomy): domain Bacteria; phylum Bacillota; class Clostridia; order Saccharofermentanales; family DTU023; genus UBA5436. The sequence goes on from JAAYNE010000069.1 coordinate 4,585, forward strand.
CGATCTCAACTTCTGTACCCTTTTTTAACCCTTTAGGTATATCTATTTCAAAAGAACCGATTATGTTTACATCCTCTATATCATTGCTTTCTCCTTCAGTTAATTCAAGTTTTATCCACTCCTGGTTATCGTCTGAAGTATAGAATTTATGACAGCAGCGTGCAGGAATTTGAGTATTGCGCTGTATCATCACTGTATTAACATGAGAGAGAGTACGAGAATCAATGGTTATCAAACCTATACCATGAGAACAAACATCAACAATACTAATATTTTTTTCATGTAAGTTATTATCAAGCATGGAAGCCTGTATTGCGGCTCCTATTGCTACTGATTCATCTGGGTTTATTTCACAGGAAGGTTCTTGACCAGACAGCTCTTTTAGTCTGGTTCTAATGTACGGAATCCGGCTTGCACCGCCTACAAGTAAAATTTTATCAATTTCCGGCCAGCTCATTCCAGAATCTCTTAATGTATTAAGAACAATTCTTTCTGTCCTTTCATATAAGGTCTTGATTAAATCATTAAATTCATTTCGGTTTATTTTTATCTTCTCTTTTATTCCATCACAATTTACAAATATATAAGATTCTGAACGTGCAGTAAGATGGATTTTGCAATCCTCTGCTTTTTTATTCAGTTCTTGCAAAACCTCTATATATTGGTCATCAAAAAGGTCTATATTATGATCTTTTTGAAATTTTCCCGCGACAAGATTGATAATTTGCTGGTCAAAGAAATGTCCACCAAGCTTTCTAATACCGTCGGTAGCTTTTACTTCGATTTCTTTTCCATCGCAATGAACGATTGTAGCATCAAATGTGCCGCCACCTAGATCATATACAAGAATATTCATGTTCTTAATACTTTTTGAGTGCGCAAAAGCAATTGCGGCGGCCGTTGGTTCGTTAATAATTTTCAAAACCTCAAAACCTGCAAGTCTACCAGCATCCTGAGTAGCTTTTCTTTGAGCATCAGTGAAATAAGCAGGAACTGTAATCACGGCTTTATGTACTTCTTTTCCCAAATGCATTTCTGCATCTTTTTTAAGTTTTCTTAGAATCAGGGATGAAATTTCTTCGGGTGTATATTCTTTGTTTCCTTGTGTTCTGAATATATATTTACAATTACCCATCTCGTTCTTTATGTATTCAATAACACTGCAAGAATCTACAATTGAACTTTCTTTTGCAATCTCACCAACTACTACACTATCATCTTCATCAAACATGACAGAAGATGGAGTAACCCGTTGACCTTCGCTATTAGGAATTACTTCGGCTCGTCCATCTGCTTTAACATAAGCCATGACAGAGTATGTTGTACCAAGATCTATGCCAATAGCCATAATCACCACTCGCTTAACAAAGTAATTAAAAGAAAAAATACTATAGATACTTACTAACCGTATATCTTTTCAGCCTACATGCTTATATTTTACTTCTGAACCATTGAAATGCCAGATTATACCCAAGCAATGAATAATTAGTCTGTTAATTTACTATAATTATGGAACTACAAATATTTTTAAGTTAAGTAGTGTATGGGTAACCTGCACTCAATTCAATAATTAGAAAATACTAACTTTACTTTTATTATACCGAATATTTCTTTATTTATCAACAGAAATTGACATATGAT
>JAAYNE010000070.1 GCA_012521015.1 Clostridiaceae bacterium
CGTTACTTATAGTCGTCGCAATTCTTGTTAGGTTAAAACTGGGTAGTCCGGTGCTGTTTAAGCAGAAAAGACCTGGGCTTAATGAGAAGATTTTTACTATGTATAAGTTCAGAACAATGACTGATGAGAAGGATGAGAATGGGGAACTGCTTCCGGACAGTGTTAGATTAACAAAGTTTGGAAGGATGCTACGGTCTACAAGTATAGATGAACTACCAGAGCTATTCAACATTCTAAAAGGAGATAGCGGTATAATAGGGACAACCAAGAAAAACCTTGATTTTACAAGGGTTTCGCTGGCTTAGTCGAATCTGGTTATGATGATTTTTCTCTATGGTTGTGTCGATTAAGCAGAGAAACCTATTATAAGAGAATGGTTTCTTGGATGCTTATTTTGACCCACACTGTAAGTAAGAAAAATTACGATAAGGAGGTTTGACCTAGCCTGCGGATGCTCTTTAGATAGAACATTCACAGGCTAGTTGTCGTGTTAGAGAGATTACCTAATTTGTAAAAAATAATTTGTGAGGAGAAAGTTGGAAATGGGAAAGAAATTATTAATTGTTGCCTCAAAAAGATATGGAGATTACGTGAAAGAAATTGCAGAGTCAATGGGATGCTTTGAAAAAATTTCTTTTGTTGATAATGACAGAGTAGATGCTATCGGTAAGTTAGAAGAGGTAGATACATTTTATCCGGACTATATGTATGCTATAGCGGCTTGTGATGATGGTGCAGAAAGACTTGAATGGAATAAGAGACTTGAAGCATTATATAACATTCCAGTTTTGGCTCATATGGATTCTACAGTTTCGCCTTCTGCAGGCTTACATTCTGGATGTATTGTTGAGCCGAGAGCAGTTGTTGGTTGTGGAAGTGAAATCGGATTTGCGACAGTTATTGGAGCTAATTCAGTGGTTGAACCATATTGTTTCATAGGAGATGGATGTACATTTAAATCTGGAACAATTGTGAAAACTACAAGCATGGTTTCAATGGGGACTGAGACAGAGCAGGGAACAGTTTTGTTCACACCGCTTGGTAATGGACAGTAATAATTAAAGTGGCACTGTAGGATACAAAAATCTTATTATGGATAGTTGTTTATTAGTGTTGAATGTGAAAGGTTGAATAAAAAATGAATATAATCCCATTTAAAAATAAAATCTGGTTGTCATCTCCCACAATGCATGGTGATGAATTAAAATATGTCACCGAAGCTTATGAAACTAATTGGATGTCTACGGTAGGGGAAAATATTAATGAAGTAGAACGATTGGTTGCTGAAAGAGTTGGAGTACGATATGCAGTCGCATTATCGGCAGGAACAGCATCTCTCCATCTTGCCATGAAGCTTGCCGGGGAAGCTATGTATGGTCAGCCGGAAATTGGAAAAGGAGCGCTAAGTAATAAGAAAATATTCTGTTCCGATGTCACTTTTGATGCCACGGTGAATCCTGTGGTTTATGAGGGTGGTATCCCTGTTTTCATTGATACAGAGCGTGACACATGGAATATGGATCCGGTAGCACTGGAAAAGGCATTTGAGATTTACCCGGATGTCAAGGTGATTGTAGTTGCTCATCTGTATGGCACACCGGGCAAGATTGATGAAATTAAGAAGATAGCAACTGCCCATAGAGCTGTCATTGTAGAGGATGCAGCAGAATCCTTGGGCGCTACATATAAAGGAAAAGAAACTGGCAGCTTTGGCGATTATGGTTGTATCAGTTTTAATGGAAATAAGATTATTACCGGTTCGTCTGGCGGGATGTTCCTGACCGACTCCAAAGAGGATGCTGAGAAGGTACGCAAATGGTCAACGCAAAGCCGGGAAGCAGCTCCGTGGTATCAGCATGAGGAACTGGGCTATAACTACCGTATGAGCAATGTGATTGCCGGTGTTGTGCGTGGGCAGATTCCATATTTGGAAGAACATATTGCACAGAAGAAAGCAATCTATATGCGCTATAAGGAAGGATTGAAAGACCTACCGGTACAGATGAATCCTTATGACGAGAAGAACAGCGAACCGAACTTCTGGCTGAGTTGCATGATTATTGACGAGGATGCAATGTGCAAACAAGTTCGTGGAGAGCAGGATGCACTCTATGTCAGTGAACAAGGAAAGAGTTGTCCAACAGAAATTCTGGATACTTTGGCGAAGTATAATGTGGAAGGACGTCCGGTCTGGAAGCCGATGCATGAGCAGCCAATCTTCAGAATGAATCCATTTATCACGAGAGATGGCAACGGAAGGGCTAAAACCAATGCGTATATTGAGGGTGGCTGTGTAGATGTGGGTATGGACCTATTTGAAAGAGGTTTGTGTCTGCCAAGTGACAATAAAATGACTGCTGAGGAGCAGAATATTGTGATAGAAATTATAAAAAGATGTTTTGAAGTATAGGAGAAAAACATGGAGCAAACACAGTTTGACGTAGCAAAGACGCATATCCGTTTGGAGAGAAAGTGCGGCTTCTATGAATTGTATATCAAACGATTGATAGATATTGTGTGTTCGGTGGCGGCTATCGTTGCGTTCGGTTGGTTGTATGTCGTCGTAGCAGTTTTGGTTCGTGTAAAGTTGGGATCACCGGTACTGTTTAAGCAGCCCCGTCCGGGCAAGATTGATCCGAGAACAGGGTGTGAGAAAATATTTTATATGTACAAATTTCGCTCTATGTCAGACGAACGAGATGAGAATGGAAACCTTCTGCCAGATGAAGTTCGACTTGGAAAGTTTGGCAAGGTTCTGAGGTCTACATCTTTGGATGAACTGCCGGAAGTATTTAATATTGTACGTGGCGAAATGACTCTGGTGGGACCCCGTCCTCAATTGGTTCGAGACTTGGTGTTTATGACGGATGAACAGAGAATGCGTCACACTGCGAAACCCGGTCTGAGTGGACTTGCTCAGGTGAATGGGCGTAATGATATTAGCTGGGAAGAAAAGCTGAGTTGGGATTTAAAGTACATTGAGAAAGTGAGCTTTTTTGGTGATGTGAAAATTATTTTTCAGACGGTTATGAAAGCGTTTATAAGGCAGGAAGGTATCACAGATGGTGATATGGCTACTGCATATGATTATGGTGATTGGCTACTAAAAGAGGGTAAAGTCACCAAAGAAGAATATTTGGGAAAGCAGGAAGAAGCGAAGAAGCTTCTAAAGGAGTAAGAATGCGTTTATTAAAAGCTATATATGAAAAGACACATAACAAGCTCGCTCCTTATTATTACAACTATTCGATAGGAACGATTCTTTTTAAGCCGATAAGAAAATGGTTGACAAATACCTTGGCAGCAAACTTTCCTTTCAACTGCATTCGCATCGCTATATATAGAATGTGTGGCTTTGAGATTGGTAAGGGGACTTTTATTGGCATGAAGTGCTACTTGGATGATATGTGTTATGACCTCTTAAAAATCGGAAATAATGTCACGATATCCTATGGTGTATTTTTTGCATGCCATGAGAAAAATCAAGGCTATTACCAAATAACAATAGATGATGGAGCATATATAGGCATGAGAGCAAACATTATTAGTAAAAATGTAAAAACCTCCGGGGGGGGGTACATATCAACTCCTGTGCAACCATCGGAGCGTGTACGCTGGTTAACCAGGACATTCCAGCAAATACGACAGCAGTTGGAGTTCCATGTAGAATTATCTATCCTGCAGACAGTTCAAGCGTGAGGTGTCAGCATGATGGAAACATGGAAGTATTACAAGCATGCAATGATACCGACTACAGCTCCACACCAGGAAGTTGATACTCGAGAAATAAGCAATAAACAGTTTTGGAGAGAGAATCAAGGTGCACTACTAGCACGTTGGACAACAAACTGGGACTGTGGTCATGAGACTAATTGGTGGTATGTAATTAAGGATACTCCTTTTGATATTACATCGCTTAAATCAAAGAGACGTTACGAAATCAATAAAGGAAAGAAAAACTTCACAGTAAAGAGAATTGATCCAATGGATTATCAGGATGAAATTGTTGAGGTTACAAAAACAGCCTATTCATCCTGGCCTGAAAAATATAGACCTATGGTTGATGAAAATCAATTCAAACAGGGGTTGATTGCTTGGAAGGATCATGTCGTCTACGGTGGTTTTGACAATGATGAAGGTCGACTCTGTGCTTATTCATACCTTACTGACTATTCGGAATATTTGGAATTCAGTGTATTGCGAGCTTGTCCTGAAAGTGAGAAGAAGGGTATCAATGCGGCAATGGTTGCTGCAATAGTGGAAGACTATAACGCTAAACTAGGAAAGAAATTTTACATCAATGATGGAGCGAGAAGCATAAGTCACGAAACCAATTTTCAAGACTATCTTGAGAAGTATTTTGGTTTTAGAAAGGCATATTGCAAACTTCACATAGCCTACAATCCGAAAATTAAATGGGCTGTGAAAGTTCTGTTTCCATTTAGGAAAATACTACGTAAATTCGATGAGATTGGTTTTATTCATCAAATCAATTCCGTTCTCTATATGGAAGAGCTATGTAACAGTTAATTATCTAATTTGTGATGCGAAATTTGTTGGGGATATCCACTACGACTTCATACAAAAACAATAATTTTGTTTCGTTGAGAAAACTTAGAAAAGAGAATACAAAATGAATGAATTAGTTTCTATTATTATGCCGTCCTATAATACGGCTCCATATATTAGGGAAACAATCCAATCTGTTCTGGATCAAACATATCAGAACTGGGAACTGATCATTGTGGATGATTGTTCCAGTGATAATACGGATGAAATCGTAAGTACTTACCTTTTAGACGATAGAATTCACTATTTGAAAAATGAAAAAAATAGTGGAGCTGCATTTTCCAGAAATATTGCATTGAGAGAGGCAAAAGGGAGATGGATTGCTTTTTTGGACAGCGATGATCTGTGGATGCCAGAGAAGTTGGAAAAGCAAATAAACTTCATGGATAAAAATGGATATTCCTTCTCATACACAAACTATGAAGAAATCAATGTAGAAGGAAATAGAACTGGTGTAAAAGTCACTGGTCCCAAGAAGATTACAAAGACTGGAATGTATAATTATTGTTGGCCAGGATGTCTGACAGTCATGTATAACAGAAGCGTGGTTGGATTGATTCAAATTGAAGATATCAGAAAGAACAATGATTATGCTATGTGGCTAAAAGTTTGTAAAAAGGCAGATTGCTATCTATTAGATGAATATCTTGGCAAGTATCGAAAAGGTAGATCTGGTAGTGTAAGTACCCATAGCATTAAGACTATGATTGGTTGGCACTATAAGCTTTTTAGAGAAGCTGAGAAAATGGGTAAGATAGAGAGTTTGATAAACACTGGAAGGAATCTAGTCTTTGGTTTTTATAAGAAGAAAAGATATGTGGAGAGATAGTATGAAGATAATTGCTTATATACGATCATCAAATATATACGATGACTCGAGAGCGACAAAAGAAATTACAGCATTATTAGATGAGGGGTATAAGGTTGTTGTTCTCGGATGGAATCGTGATGGTAAGGCCGAAAAGAAAAGCAAAGAATTATTTTCTAAGTACCAGCAAAGGGTTATATTTCAATTTTTTCCGGTTGAAGTAATTGGCGGAATCGGTATAAAAAATGTAAAAATACTGTTTTTATGGATGAATTGGATAAGAAAAACAATTAAAATGCTTTTTACTAAACATGGGGTGCATGCAATTCATGCATGTAATTTAGATTCTGCCTTAAGTGTATGGAATTATGGTAAAAAGAAAAGAATCAAACTTATATATGACATTTTTGACTATTATATTGACTCACATAATATACCGAACTTTTTACATGATTTCATTGAGAAATTAGAGATTAATATCATTAATAAGGCTGATTTGACAATAATCTGTACTGAAGAAAGAAGAGAGCAAATTAGTAAATCTAATCCCAAAGAGGTGTTAGTAATACATAATAGTCCAGATGTTATCGGAATTACAGAAGTGGCAGAGAAATATGATTATGCATATTGTGGTTCATTGTTTTCGGGTAGGTTGTTACAGGAAATATTTCAGAAATATCCATCAAATAGTGATTTGAATTTTGGAATTGCTGGATATGGAGAATACGAAGGCGTTGCCCATTTATTGAAAGAAAGATACAAGGGTTTTTCGTATTTTGGGGCAATTCCATATAATGAGGTATTGCGTATAGAGAATGAAGCGAAGGTGATATCAGCAATATATGAGCCGAATATTAGAAATCATAGATTATGTGCACCTAACAAGTTTTATGAGGCATTGGCATTAGGAAAGCCTGTAATTGTGTGCAAAGGTACAGGTATAGATAAAATAGTTGAGAAGTATGATTTGGGTGTGGTTATTAATTATGATGCAGACGAGTTTTATGCAGCAGTTAGATTATTGATACGAGATGAAGATAAAAGATGCGAAATAGGTTTACGTGCCAGAAAACTATATGAGAACGAATATAGATGGCAGGTTATGAAAGATAGATTAATATGCAGTTATGACAGACTTGTTGGAAAGTAGTTTTGACTACCTCCTTTTTTGCAATGATAACTAAGTCAACTGGGAAATTTGTATCTTCAAACCATTCAACGGATTACTTGGATTCAGGGTTTCGTATATATTACATGAGTTTATGATTCATAGAGAAAAGAAGGAGGGTGAATTCGTGTTTAGCACGGTAAATAATTTATACAACGGTCAAATAAGACGGATAACTAAGTTATATACAATGTTGGTGCTTATTTTGCCAGTGACTACTATATATGCATCTCCATTACCTTCGATTTCTATTGGTGAAATTATTATATTGTTTATGATGGTGGTGTGTCTTTTTGATATGATTCGTTCAAAAACGTTGTATTTAGATATGTCACCGTTTTTATCTTATCTATTGTACGCATTGATAATATCTTTGTTATGTGGGTGTTGGTTTACAATTAATTGTACCAGTTATTCTATGAGTGATTCTGTAGAAAGAATGTTTAGAGACGGTTTCTATTTTGCAATTGTTGTTATGTTTTCTCCTAAATATTTTGATTTTGAATTTGGTAAAAAATTATTGGAGAAAATTTCGTTTTTTCTCTGTGCTTTTGTTATAACACAGTTTTTAGTTTATTTAGCTAC
>JAAYNE010000071.1 GCA_012521015.1 Clostridiaceae bacterium
TATTTATTGGTCAATACCTGCATATCCTGTTCAAAATTATAAAGCTCATCTTCACTGATTTTATTTTGCTTTTGATAGCCACGATAAGTGTCAATGCCCTCACGCCTGACATTGCGAATTGAAACTTTTGTACTTTCACCCATTTGGTTAACTTCACGAGCCAATTCTTTACGACGCTCTTCCGTCAATTGAGGAAAAATCAAACGAATTAACCTGCCATCATTTTGAGGATTAATTCCCAAATCGGACATATTTAACGCTCTTTCAATCTCTTTAATCATATTAGATTCCCAAGGTTGGATCGTAATCATTCTCGCTTCAGGCACTTGAATATTTGCTACTTGATTTAGTGGGGAATCCACACCATAATAGTTGACTGTAATTTTATCTAAAATTCGAGGATTTGCCCTACCTGCTCGAATATTATTGAAATCTTCTTCTAAAACTTTGAGGGCAATTTTCATTTTATCTTCATAAGGTGTTAAAGATGCTTCATTTACAATAATCTCTGCCATAAAAAAGTCTCCGTTTCATTTTCCATATACGATATTATACATAAATTAACAGGTTTGATTCAACTTTTGCTCTAATTGTCTTTAGCTTGACTTGATTTAGCAAGCTTAACCGATATATCTACGGTAGAACAAGTGTGCCTAAATCTTCGCCTTGGATAATCCGAATTACATTATTCGGATCTTTGATACTGAATACGATTAACGGAATATTATTATCATTACAAAGTGCTGCCGCTGTTGCATCAACAACTGCCAAACCATTTGACATTACATCTTGCAAACTGATTTTAGAGTATCTTTTAGCATCTGAAAATTGATTCGGATCTTTATCGTATACCCCATCAACTTGAGTTGCTTTTAACATAACATCAGCATTAATTTCAGCTGCTCTCAAAGCTGCACCTGAATCAGTAGAAAAAAACGGACTGCCTGTACCACCGGCAAAAAACAAAACTGTTTTGTTTTCTAAATAGCGTACAGCTTTCTTTTGAATATAAGGTTCACTGATTGTGGGCATACTGATCGCATTGAGAACTCGACAATCAACATTTAGCTTGCCTACAGCATCAGCAACAGTCATTGCATTCATTGTTGTTGCCAACATTCCTATCTGATCTGCAGTAACCCGATCCATCTGAGGATTTGTCCGACCGCGCCAATAGTTTCCGCCGCCGATTACAACTGCCAATTCAACACCTAATTTATGAATTTCAGCAACCATTTTTGCCAAAATCTGAACTTTACTGTCATCAATACCGTACTTAGTCTCACCGGCTAAAGCTTCACCACTTAATTTCAACATTACTCTTTTATATGGCATAAATACTCCTTATAAAAAAGGTGTGCTATCAAGCACACCTTTTGAAATAAATAATTATTGTTGCATCTGTTTCGCAACTTCAGCCGCAAAATCTTCTTCCTTTTTCTCAATACCCTCGCCTAATTCAAAACGAGCAAAACGACGTACTTTAATATTCTCACCAATCTTTGCGATTAATTCTTTTACCAAAGTATTAACGGTTTTACTATCATCTTTAATAAATGCCTGATCTAATAAACAATTGTTTTCATAAAATTTTTCTAAACGGCCTTCAACAATTTTATCAACGATTTTTTCCGGTTTACCTTCATTTAATGCTTGATTACGAGCAATTTCACGTTCACTGTTTAAAACATCTTCCGGTACATCTTCTCGGCTTAAATATGCCGGATTCATTGAAGCTACCTGCATAGCAATATCTTTGACCATCTGTTTAAATTCTTTGTTCTTAGCAGCAAAGTCGGTTTCGATATTAACTTCTATCAAAACACCAATTCTGCCTTCACCGTGAATATATGCATCTACAACGCCTTCAGCAGCAATCTTGCCTGCTCTTTTATCTGCACCGGCCATGCCTTTTTCTCTTAACCAGGCAATAGCTTTTTGTTGATCGCCGTCCGATGCAGAAAGCGCTTTTTTACAATCCATCATACCGGCACCTGTCAGTTCGCGCAATTCTTTAACCATAGCTGCAGTGATATTAGCCATTAAATTATCTCCTTTATTTTTAGTATTTATTAAAATAATTATTCCGCAGATTTATTCGTCATCAAAGATTTCGAAAATATCATCAGAATCTTCTTCCGAGGTTTCTTCCAAATCTTCTTCCGGAGTTTCTTCAGGACGTTCTTCATCAATGGCTTGATCTGTTTCTTCAGATTGTTGTTCTAACAAAGCTTGAGGAACATCAGCCATTGAAACACCTTGATTACCTTCAATAACGGCATTTGCCATTGTGGAAGTGATTAAACGAATTGCCCGGATTGCATCGTCATTACCGGGGATAACATATTCAATATTATCCGGATCACAGTTTGTATCAACAATTGCAACTATCGGAATGCCTAAACGATGTGCTTCATGAATAGCAATATGTTCTTTATTAGGATCTACTACAAAAACAGCATCCGGTAAATCCGGCATATCTTTAATACCACCCAAATTCTTTTCTAATTTTTCTTTTTCAAGATTTAATTGAGCAACTTCTTTTTTCGGTAAGACATCGAACATTCCGTTATATTGCATTTCTTCGAGTTCTTTTAATCTCTTAATACTCTTCTTAATTGTCACATAATTGGTCAAAGTGCCACCGAGCCAACGATTGTTGACATAATACATTCCACAACGTTCAGCTTCTTCTTTAATTGCTTCTTGAGCTTGTGTTTTTGTTCCAACAAACAATACGTGTCCACCGCTCATAACCGTATCACGTAAAAACATATATGCTTCTTCAATTTTGGTAACTGTTTGTTGCAGATCAATGATATAAATACCATTGCGTTCGGTAAAGATGTACTCTGCCATCTTCGGATTCCAACGACGAGTTTGATGTCCGAAATGGACACCGCCTTCAAGTAGCTGTTTCATAGAAATAATAGCCATACAAAAATATCCTCCCTGTTTTTTCCTCCGTAGGATCTTTTCACTAAGCATCTTTATTAGCAACAGGTTTAATCCTACGTGTGTATTGCCTCAGCAATAATAGCATTATCTTTCATTTTCGGCAAGTGTCTTTAAAGTTTGTTTGTAAATATAGCTTGCAGCGTATAAATGATTCAATTCTACATACTCATTAACTTGATGCATCACATCAGGTGTATCGGGGAATCTTGCTCCGAAGGCTAATACATTCGGTATCGCTCTGGCATACGTTCCACCGCCCATTGCCACAGCCTGTTCATCACTACCCATGGCTTGGTTATATACATTCATTACGGTCGTTACGAGTTGTGAATCTTTACCCAAGTTCAACGGCAGTGAATCGGTATGTAATTTTCGTACAAAGTCGAATTCTGCCAATTTATTATCTAATTTTTCTAAAATATCTGTGCCTGATTTAGTTACCGGATATCTGATATCAATAGCTAGAGTAACTTCTGATTCGTTTACTGCAATTTTCCCGACATTCAAGGTCAGGTTACCGCTATCATCGGAACAAGCCAAACCAAAATCTTCACCATAAATATGGTTGTTAAAATACTTTTTAGTCAAATCTGCCAGAGGATCTTGCCAATTCGGATATTCCGCAATGATTTTATGTAACGCATTAACAATTGCATTATCACCTAATTCCGGTCTGCTGGCATGAGCCGCTTTCCCTTCAACTTCAAAATCAATTCTCTTATCTGAATCAATTTGAAAAGTATAACGGCAAACTTGCGGTACCATATTGGTCGCTTCTCCACCTTGCATGCTGATCAGCTGAATCCTTTGATCAAGCTTTTGCCGTTTCATTTGATATGTCACGCCCAATATTCCCTTTTCAGCATAAACAGCCGGAAAAGCCGCATCAGGTACAAAACCGGCAACAGGAATTTCCTCTACTGCTTTGTAATGCTCCATACAACCGAATCCGCTTTCTTCGTTTAAACCGATAATTAACCTGATTCTGCAAGGCGGTTCATATCCTTCATCCAAAAGTGCTTTCATTGCATAAAGTGAAGCAATGGCAGGACCTTTATTGTCCGCTGCACCTCGTGCATAGAGCTTACCGTCAATTAAACGAGCCTTAAACGGAGAGTGTTGCCAACCTTCACCGGCCGGAACAACATCCAAATGAACCAACACACCGATCATTTTTTTACCTGAACCGAATTCCACATAACCGGCTTTATTGTCAAGATTTTTAGTGCGAAAGCCCATTCTTTCAGCTTGTTCTAAAAACACCGTCAGAGCTTCAGCTGTTGCTTCGCCGTAGGGAGCAGTTTTTGTCGCTGGACCTATAAAACTGGGTACCGCCAGGATATCTTCCAGATCCTGCAAAAAATCAATTTTATAATTTTCCATTTTCTCGGATAATTTTATAATTTTTTCTTGATACATTATTAATATATCTCCGTGATTTAATTTGGCTTCAATTCGGTCTCTTCAACTATTTCTGTAGCTGCCTCAGCTTTTTCAGCTATGTCTCTTTCATTTGTTGTTGATTTATTAACTTCTTCTCCCCGGTTCAGTTCAGATTCTTCTAATTGGTTAATTTCGGCTTCCAAAGCGCTTTCATATTCTCCGGCAACATCAATACCTGCTAAGTATTCACATTCAGCATGCATATAACAAAACAAGTCCAAATATAAGCCTTTATTTGAATCAGTCGTTGGTTCCCCACAAACGACACAAACTTCACTTACTAAATCTATTTGTTCAAACATATTTGTAAGGTCTTCAATTATTTCCCTAATTGAATTAACTGATCTGGCAATAATCCCTTCTTTCAGACGAATACAAAGAAAATTATCAGTAATTTCATAGTTCAAAAAATTATATATATTCTCTTTATCTTCCAACCAATCAAATAATTTATCAGTATCTTCAACTTTTAATCCTGCCACTGGAGTAAAAATTGCTGTAAAATTTCGGCCGGACATCAATGAATAGAGATAACCTTTATATTCACCGAAAGTAAAGTCCTCATCTTGATTAACTTGCCAATCAAATTTCGCAGCATATTTTAATAAAGTATTTGTTAACATATTAGCCTCATTCAAATATAAATTTTTTCATAAAAAACCGGAGCTCAAGCGAACTCCGGTTTTTTGGTTTTACTCAAGACATCTGTTTGAAATAAGAATCATTAATAATTATTAAATGTTGCTTATTCAGCAACTTCCTTGTCCTCTTTCGCTGACTCTTCAAACTTTTCTTCTATTTCCGATGCTGCTTCAACTTCTGTATTAATTTCTTCAACCACTTCAATAGTTGCTTCGGGCTCTTCAGCAGTTTCAATTTCAGTTATTGATAATTCTTTTTCAATAATCTCTTTGGCTGTTTCTTCAACGATTTCTTCAACCGTGTCTTCAGTCGTGTCTTCAGCTGTGTCTTCAATAGTATTTACGACTGATTCAATCTCTGGTTCAACCGGTGTTTCTATTTCCGCACTGCTGTCACTATACGTAATATCAGCTAATGCAGATAATGTAGAACCGCCTGATGGAACATCAATATAAGCAGTGGTTGAATCAGATTGTCTGTCATCAGTTTGCGTTTGCTGTTTTTGTTTATTTTCATCACGACGTGGACGACGTTTGCGTGGTTTTGTAGTGGATTGTTCTTGTAAATCTTCAATATTTTCCGGATTAATCGGTTCAACCTCACGAATACTGATTGAAATTTTGCGTTCATCGTTGTTAACATCTAAAACTCTGGCATCAATCTCCATACCTTCTTGTAAGACATCTTCCGGACGATTTAAACGATAATCGGAAATTTGAGAAATATGACAGAGAGCATCAACACCTGGAGCAATTTCAACAAAGGCACCAAATGGGAACATTCTTACTACTACACCTCGGACAATTGAACCAACCGGGAAACGATCTTCCAAGTCACGATAAGGATCATTCTCCGGACGTTTAAAACCAAGTGAAACACGATTTTTATCTTTATCAAAATCCAATACGCGAACTAAAATATGATCACCGACTGAAACCACATCTGAAGGTCTATCAATACGTTCCCAAGAAAGTTCACTTATATGAACTAAACCGTCAACACCACCTATATCAACGAAAGCCCCGAAATCGGTTAAGTTACGTACAACGCCTTCATATTCTTTGCCTTCTTCAATTGCTTCCCAGAAATTTTTCGCTTTTTCACGACGTTCACGTTGGATTAAGGACCTTCTTGAAGCAGAGACTCTTAATCTTCTCTTTGTATCGTCATATTGTGTCACTAAAACATCAAGTTCTTGATTTAAGTAAGGTGTCAAATCTTCAACAATTTGTAATTCGAGCTGTGTTCTATGAATATACATATCAACGCTACCAAAAGACGCAATGACACCGTCACGAACAATATTATTAACTTTGACTTTTAAAGGTGATTTATCTTTGAAAGCTTTTTCTACGACATTTTTATGTTTATTGAAATCGACTTGAGCTTTTGATAATTCGATTTCTTTTCCTGTATCAGTCAGCCGAATTTTTCGTACATATACTTCAACCGTTTGACGTTCAGTACAAGCTTTATCCAAATCGAAATCGGGATCACCTCTGAATTCGTGAATTTTTACTTTACCTTCAGATTTATCACCGACATCAACATATACAAAATCATCATCATAACTAGTCAGTGTACCTGTTACAGTCATTCCTCTTTTAAGCTCAGGGATATTATCGATAAAGTTCTCAAAATCAATATCTCCATCATCTTTAAGTGGTAATTCTTTTTCTACCATATCGGCTGTTTCAACATCTTCAATGGTGATTGGTTCTGCAGATTCAACTACTGCTTCTCCTGCAACATCAGTAACTTCTGTCTCTACTTCAACTTCATCTTCAGCAATTTCATTCTCAGACCCAACTTCTGTTTTAACTTCAGTAATTTCCTCTTTAGCTTCAATAACTTTTTCTTCGATTTCTTCAGTTGTGTCTGCTGTATTTGCTTGTTCAGCTTTATCTGATATGTTCTGTTCGACTACATTTTCAACTACAGTTTCTGCTTGCTCCGCGGTTTCTTCAAATGTTTGAATCTTGTTTTCTTCCTGTTGGTCATTTACTAACCCATTCTCTTCTACCATTAATTGGATAACCTCCCAAAAATTCTCATATTACTTATTGTATCAAAGTAAATAAGATTTGCAATAAATAATCAAAAATATATGATATTCAGGAAATCCTTAACAATTGAGAGAAGCTGAAAAATTAATTAACATCATTTAGTGAAATACGGCAGACCAACAATCTGATAACATTGACGTACGATTTCTATAGCTAAGTTCTGATTTTTTTCCGACTTTTTTAAAGAATCAGATTTCGGATTTAAACAGAATGGTGCACCGAAATAAAAATGATTCCTGCGAAATGCTTTATATGGTCCTGAACTGTAACAAGGTAGTATAGTCGCATCAAAGTGCGTACAAATTGAAGCAACACCGGCTTGCGGAATTATCGCTTCATATTCATCTTTATCAACACGTTTGCCCTGAGGAAAGAGACCTACAATATTGCCGGCTTTTAGATGGCTGATAATTTGTCGCATAGCGGATAAATCAACCTCATTTCTATTTAATGAAATTGCTCCAATTTTTTTCAATATATACTTAAGTATTGGATTACTAAAAAGTTCTTCTTTAGCAACCCAATAAATATATTCCGGCATTCCGATGTGGATCAATATCGGATCCAATAGTGAATGATGATTGCTGAAAAGCAGATAACTCTCTTGTTGAGGTATGTAATAAAGATTGTGATATACCGGACGATAGATTATTTTCGCTAAAAAGCAAACAATTTTAGTAAGAATTCGTACCGTAAAATTTTTGCCTTTGGAATTTTTACCGTAATAAGGATTTTTTGTCAATTTTTTATCCATTTTTCAATAACCATAAGCAAATCTCATACAATTATTCTCGACAGATCTGCTCAACCAAAGCAAGCATTTGGGCAATCGTTTCTTCAATTGTTAAGTTGCTTGAATCAATTAAAAACGCATCGTCAGCCATTCTGGTCGGAGCTGTCTGACGGTTGCTGTCCTGATCATCTCTTTTTTTAATATCACGTAAAACCTGTTCATATTCAGCATTTTGATCACCTGCATTGATCAGATCCAGTAATCTGCGTTCAGCTCTGACTTGAGGCGTAGCTGTTAAGAAAACTTTCAGATCGGCATTTGGCAGCACAACCGTACCGATGTCGCGACCGTCTAAAACAAATGACTCTTTTTCAGCCAATTGTCTTTCCTGTAAAAGAACATAATCTCTGACAATCGAATGAACTGAAATATTCGAAGCTGCAATTGATACATCTTCCGTTCTGATATAAGGTGTTACGTCTCTACCGTCAATCAAAACTTTTTGACTTTTACCTTCAAATTTGACATCCAATTCAATTTCTTTAACCAATTTGGTTGCTTGTTCGGAATTTCGTGTATCAAATCCCTTTTTTAATGCTGCATAACCTAATGCTCGAAATAGTGCGCCCGTGTCCAGATGCATAATATCCAGTTTTTCGGCAATCGCTTTGGCAAGTGTACTTTTCCCTGCGCCTGAAGGTCCGTCAATCGCAATTAATATTTTTCTTTGCATCTACTTACTCCTCTTGCAAACGCTCTATATTTTCGTACATCAACAAGTCTACGCTTGGCAGATCGGAAGTGGATTTCAAGCCGAATTCCAGCAAAAATTTATTTGTTGTGGAAAAAACCGCAGGCTTTCCGGGCAAATCAAGATTGCCGGTCTCTGCAACATAACCACGTTCTACTAAGCGATTCACCAAACTATCAGAATTTACTCCTCGGATTAATTCAACTTGTGCTTTAGTCACTGGTTGGTTGTAGGCAATTGCAGCCAACGTTTCATATGCAGCATTTGATAAACTTGGTAAATGCTGCGGTCTGAATAATCTTGCCATATATTCTTTATATTCCGGCTTCGTGGTTATGCAATATGTATTTTCCATTTGTTTCAAGATTAATCCCGATTCAGAACAATCTTGATAGCGTTTTTTAAGACGATTGCATAAGTCATCAATTTCTGTTAAAGATAACTCGGTGATCTCAGAAATATTTTCCGAACTGATCGGATCACCTGAAGCAAATAAGATTGCTTCAATCACAGCAATTGCTTCGGAATCATTTTTCAATTAATCCACCACCTTCATTCACAAAATCTTGCATAAAATCCACTGATCCATTCTCTATTTCATTTTTCAATTTAGGTTCTAATTCAATCATCATTACAGCAAAAGGATCGGATTGTTTTACTTTGATCTTATCTTGACGAATCAATTCCAAAATTGCCAAAAAACCGCTAACTCTTTCTGCCTTAGAAGTTTTTGCCATCGGAAATAACTCACTGAAAAACATTCTGCTTTTCCGAAATACTCTTTTGATTATTTCTAACATTTTATCTTTCACAGAAAATTTTTCACGCCTTAACAATTGCCTGATTCTTTGATTTTGGTCGCTGAATCGTAATTTATTTCTATGAATTAAACTCTTGACAGCTTGTGCAAATTTTTCCGATGAAATTTTATCTTCTACAATTTCAATACTTAGACCGAGCGAAATCGCCGATGCCGCTATTTTCAAATATGAACCTTGATTAACCGCATAATTCTTTTCCAATTCAAATGCAAGTTGTTTATTTCTCCGATAAGCTAATAAACGTAATACTAATTCTTCACGCGGATCGGAAAAGTCTTCAGCAACTAAGTCAGATTTTGCATCAGGCAATAACATTTCTGATTTGATTTGCATCAGTGTAGCTGCCATTACCAAAAATTCACTGGCTAATTCCATATCTAATTCGGCTAAAGAACTATTTTCTAAAACCGAGATATATTGTTCAGTAATATCAGCAATCGGGATATCATATATGTCAACATGATTTACTTCTAACAAGCGATAGATTAAATCTAAAGGACTTTCGTATTCAGTAATCTGTATAGTCAAAAATTGATTCATATTATCCGACTATAGCCTTACTCAAAGCTTTAAATAATGATTCCACCGGGACTCTCAAGACATAATCTATTGGAATCGCAGCATAACCAATAATTCTACCGATAATCCCTCTACCAAAAATTATTAAAGCAAATAGAATTATCATTGAATATTGTTGAATTGACATATATTTGTGATATGCCTTGTCAGATAAAAAACCTCCTAAAACTCTTGAACCATCCAACGGAGGTATCGGCAACATGTTAAATAGTGCTAAAGAAATATTCGATGCGTAGAATGCGGCTAATATTAAAAACAAAATATCAATCAACCCGGCAAAACCTGTGTTGACCGTTACTTTAAAAGCAATTATAACAAATCGCAGAATTTGATAAATCAAATTTGCTATAAAAGCAATGATTAAGTTGGAAACCGGACCGGCTAAAGCAACACACATCATACCGGTACGCATATTTTTAACTTTATTGCGATTGAATCTTGTCGGATTAACCGGCACCGGACGCGCCCAACCAATCTTAGCAAAAATAAATGCAAAAGCACCCAACGGGTCAAGATGTTTCATCGGATTTAAAGTCAATCTACCTTGACGCTCCGCTGTATCATCACCTAATTTGTATGCCATCCAGGCATGTGCATATTCATGCGTCGACAAAGACAAAGTCAACACCAGCAATCTGATTAAAATTTCCTGTATATCGATTCGTGGCATCAAACACCTCAAAATTATTTTTTTATTTATGATTATGATTTTGATTTACAAAAGTATTATCACATATTAAAACAATAATGTGCAACAAGTTACTACAATCTCTAATTAAATTCCATAAATTGATTTTGCTATTTTATGCTATACTTACGTTTAACTATTTAAATAAGGTTATTCTGTATATTAATTATTAATATACTTAATAATAAAGAGGTGACGTATTAATGTGTTTAGGCAAAAAGCGTAAAGATGGGAAATTAGTAACTGATGGCGATCCAATGAATCATATTATGCCTTATATGATGCGTTCTCGGAACGAATCAATCATTTATTATCAAAATTCAATTGAAGTTAAACCTATTCGGGATTATATAAAAAAAAGACGCAAACAAGGTGATCGAATCACGATGTTCAATATTTTGATGGCTTCGATTTTGAATATTTTTGTCTTACGACCGAAGCTGAATCGATTTATTGCCGGACGTAGAATTTATGAACATAACGGATACGAAGGATTATATATAGTTAAACTTGATTTATCGGATCAAGCTTATGAATCAATTGCTAAAGTCACAATGACTGAAGACGATAACATAAATACCGTAGCTGAAAAAATGAAAGCTCAGGTTGAATTGATTCGCAAAGCACAAGAAGAAAAAACTGATGATAAATTAATTTCATACTTTTCGAAAACACCACGTTGGTTTTTGCGGTTTGCCTTGGCTACTTTACGTTGGCTTGATTTTCATGGTTGGATGCCGAAAACTTTGACCGACATTATACCTTTATATTCTTCAGTATTCCTCTCGCATTTAGGCAGTATCGGTGGTAATGCACCCTTTCATCATTTATATGAATTCGGCACAAATTCTCTTTTTATTACCATGGGTAAGATTTATGAAAAACCGTTCAAAAGCAAAAATGGTGAAGTTGAATGGCGCGAAGTAATTGATTTGGTCGTCTCTATTGATGAAAGGATTTGCGACGGATATTACTTGATAAAATCTCTTAGTATATTAGAAAATTATTTTGAAACACCGGAACTATTGGAAATATCACCACGTGATATGTTTAAATATATAGATTCCAAGGACATATCTTTCGGTAATCGCAAACTCACTATTTCGGATAAAATCAAACAACGTTTAGGTATCGAAGAAATTGCTCCAAGACAATATCATTTGATTTTTGAAGATGAAGACTTAGTCGACACAAAATCGGAAAATTAAGATTAATCAGCAATAATAAATCCATATTTATCGGCTTTACGTTGGAAGAGTTTTACCACGTATGAGCAAGTCGGTTTAATTTTTTTACCTTGGCTTTGAATTTCTTCAACTAAAGTTTCAACCAATTGCTCAGCTATTCCTTGTCCCCTTAAACTTGAATCAACAAAAGTATGATTAGCTTCAACGGTTGATTCATTCAGATCAATATAGGTAATTTCGGCCAATAATTTGCCGGAATCGTCTAAATGGTATATTTTATTTTTTTCTCGAATGAACTCCATCTGATTTTATCCTTTTTTAAGTATTTATAATAATAAATCATTTTTAAAGAATTATGTGTAACATATAAAACTCTTTTTCTCTTGTATAAGTTATATAGTTATAATAAACATAGATCATTGATATAGCTAGTTGTTGAATGTTTAGTAATATACATTGAACATTCAAAATTACAAATAGAAAAAATTGCTACACTATATGATTTTAATATTAATAATTAATAATAGGAGGAAATGAACAATGAAGAAAACAATAACAATTTTGCTTTCACTCTTGATTTTAGCCCTTATCTTCAGTGCATGTTCAGAAAAGCAAGAAGAAATAAAAAACATAATTCATAACGCAACCAAACAAAACCGAACTGAAGATATAATAAGTAAAAATAAGAATTTACTTAAAAAAAATGCTGAATTTAAAGATGAAGTTGAAACAACAAATCAACAAGTTGATTCTACAGGAGACCCGAAAAACTCTGCGTTGTCATTTGATAATACTTGGTTTTTCGAATCTATTGATTTCGCAGGTAATAGATTTAATTCACAAGAATATTTTGCCAATGGCAAATTGACTTTAGTAAATATCTGGGCAACTTGGTGTCCCCCTTGTAAGATGGAGCTTCCCGATTTAGGTCAATTAGCAAAGGACTTTGCTGAGCAAAAAGTTCAATTTCTTGGCATTGCTACTGATGTCATTAAAAATGATGAAGCCGCATTGAATATTGCTAAAAGTCTTTTGTCTGATTCTTCTGCTGAATATCCAAATGTAATAATAAATGAACAAATCGATAGTATTCTGTTTCAAAATCAAATTCAATCTATACCTACTACAATTCTGTTTGATGCAAGCGGCAATATAATCGGTGACTTTATAGTCGGTATGAGAAGTTATGATGAATTCTCAAGCCTTATCAATTCAGCTTTAGATTTAATTGAATAATTTAGCTGTTAGCTGGTTTATAATAAATATGAATTTCATATTCTAAATCACGAAAACTATATTTACGATCAATTAATTCAGGTCAACAAATAAAAAAAACATATATGATCTGCTGTTAACAATTCAGAAAACTAGCTATAATATCGAATATAGCTAGTTTTTATATTTTAGGATGTGAACTTAATGCATAAAAATTCAAAAAAATTAAACATTAATAACATTCGTTTTATTCTCTTGGTATTGGTTGTTTTCTCAATTATCTATGGTATTTTGCGTGGGGAAATACAAATAGTCTTACGCAATGCCATTAATATTTGCTTAGACTGTATAGGAATCGGTTAGTTTGGAATATATCTTGTATGAAAACGAATAGACAAAATGACAATCTTCCTAAACAACGTAAAAAACGTATGTTGATCCAAGCTATGGGTGCGTTAATCTTTAATGGTGATTGGAAAAATTTTATTAATGGAAATATTTATCAAGGCAATTTGAAAAATATTTGTGTACCCGTCCTAAACTGTTATTCTTGTCCCGGTGCATTGGGGGCATGTCCGATTGGTTCTTTACAAGCCGTTAATAATTCATACGAATTTAACCTTGCTTTTTATGTAATTGGTTTAATTGCTTTATTTGGTATCACGATGGGACGTTGGTTCTGTGGCTGGCTCTGTCCATTTGGCTGGATTCAAGAGTTGTTGTATAAAATACCGCTCAAAAAAATTAGAATAAAACCGACTATTCATAAAAAGGCAATTTGGTTGAAATATGTCTTATTGATAGTTTTTGTTTTTACTATTCCTATTTTTACTCAAGACCCTTATGGAATGAGTTCTCCGGCTTTTTGTAAGTGGATATGCCCTGCAGGAACTTTGGAAGCCGGCTATCCTCTAATTCTCAGTAATCCAGCTTTACGTCAGGCTATTGGACATATTTTCAATTGGAAAACAATATTATTAGTAATTACTATTTTCTTTTCAATTAAAATATTCCGTTTCTTCTGCAAATACGCTTGCCCTTTAGGTGCAATTTACGGCATGTTCAATAAAATCAGTTTTTATCACATGAAGTGTTCTTCTACCTGTATCAAATGTGAGAGATGTTCCAAAGTGTGTAAAATGCAAATTGAACCGTACAAAACTCCCAATTCAGCTGAATGTATCAGGTGTGGCGAATGTATTGAGGTTTGTCCGGTAAAAGCTTTAAAGTTCAGTTTCTTTCACAAAAACAGTACTTTGCCTGAAACGGAAATCGATGCTCATAAAGATAATAAGCAAGAATAATTTTACTTTTATAAATAACAGCTAAAATAATAATTTAAACATATATGAAAAATAACTAAAAAGGTATAGAATATGAAATAAATTATTTTTTATAAAAATGATAAGGAGTGTCATCATGAGAATTGGAATTACAGAAACTGTATTGCGTGATGCACAGCAATCACAAATGGCAACCAGAATGCCTTTGTCTGATTTTCAAGACATTCTTCCTGTTTTGGATCAAGTAGGTTATGAATCACTTGAGTGTTGGGGTGGGGCTACTTTTGACAGTTGCTTGCGATTCTTAAATGAGGATCCTTGGGAAAGACTGCGCAAAATCAAAGAAGCTTGTCCCAATACAAAATTACAAATGTTGTTGCGAGGGCAGAATCTCTTAGGTTATAAACCCTATCCTGAGGATGTGGTCAGAGAATTTGTTCGTCTTTCAATTAAAAACGGTATTGATGTAATCCGCATTTTTGATGCATTGAACGATTTACGCAATATTAAAATTACTATTGAAGAAACAAGAAAACATGAAGCTGAAGCCCAAGTCGCAATCTGCTATACGACAAGTCCGGTTCATAATATTGAAAATTATGTGCAATTGGTAAAAGATATTGAGAATATGGGTGCCAGCTCAATTGCAATCAAAGATATGGCAGGAGTTATCACACCACATGAGGTTTTCGAGTTAGTTTCGGCATTAAAAGAAACAACGAAATTGCCCTTACATATTCACACTCATTCCACGACCGGCATGGGGTTTATGTCTTTGTTAAAAGCTGTTGAAGCAGGTGCTGATGTTATTGACACAGCAATTTCTTCATTTTCCGGTGGTACTTCACAACCTGCTACAGAAACTATGGTTTTTGCATTAGAACAATTAGGTTATCAAACCGGAATTAATATCAAAAAAATGGCTGAAGTAGATCATTTTTTCCTACCTTTACATCAACAGTACGTTAAATCCGGATTAATTAGTCCTTATGTTCTCGGTACTCGTACCGATGCATTAAATTATAAAGTACCGGGTGGCATGCTTTCCAATTTAATTTCTCAATTAAAAGATTTAAATGCAATTGATCGTTTTAAGGAAGTATTAGAAGAAGTTCCTCTGGTACGTAAAGATTTAGGTTATCCACCATTAGTGACACCTATGAGTCAAATAGTCGGCGTACAAGCTACACAAAATGTCTTAAGTGGTAAGCGTTATCAAAATGTTAGTAAAGAAATAGTTTCATATTTGAACGGTGAATATGGTATGGCACCGGGGGAAATCAATCCTGATCTGCAAAAAGAAATCCTGGGCGATCAGGAACCTATCACTTATCATTTTGCTAACAAATTAGAAAACGGATTAGATGCAGGTAAAGAAAAAATCGGAGCTCTAGCCAGGTCAGAAGAAGATGTTTTATCCTATATCATGTTCCCGCAAATTGCAAAACGTTTCTTTAAAAAACGAAAAAAAATAGAGAAAAACACAGTTCAATACACAATCGAAGAATGGGAGGAAAAATAATGGGAGAAAACACAATGTTAAGATTATTCGCATCCGCTTCTGCAGATCGTCCGGAAGATCCCTCGGTTTTCTTGATTGCGATTATCGGATTTACCTCTGTTTTCATAGTTTTGATGCTTTTTGGGCTGATTATCAGTATTATGCAAAAAATGACGAATAAAACTAATAATTCTAAAAAGTTAGAACAGCCAGGAAAAGAAAAAATCAAAGAAGATGCAAATTTAGGAACAATTTCTTATGCCTACGGTAAGTGTGATTTACATGACGTCGATGATCGAACAGCAGCCCTTTTAATGGCTATTGTTGCTGATAAAATACAATTTCCTTTAAATGAATTGTATTTTAAGTCCATTCGTTTACTTGAAACTGACCCCCAATAGTACAGAAAAATAAAGAAGACTTTTTGGATCTCATTATAACTTTATAGAATAAAAACAATTACGAGAGGTTAAATTATGAAATATAAAGTATCTTTAAACGGAAAAGATTATCTTGTTGAAGTAGAACGCGGTGAAGCTCATATGCTTGACATTACCGACACTCCGGTTGTGGTCGCAGTTTCAAACCCGACAATTATAACTGCGAGTGATGCTATTGAATCAACCACACCGCTCTCCTCCGCAGCTTCTGCATCTGCGGACACTTCTGTTGCTGAATCGATTTCAGAGGGGGTAAAGGTCATCTCACCTATGCCGGGGGCCGTAATTGAAGTATCAGTAGAAATTGGCGATCAAGTTCAGAAAAATCAAAAATTATGTGTTATTGAAGCCATGAAGATGGAAAATGAGATTGTTGCACCCGAAGCTGGAACAGTAAATCAGATTTTAGTTGAAACCGGGTCTAAAGTAGAAACTTCTCAAGTTCTCATTGTTTTGATATAGCCAGTATTTCAACTAAATATTAGATCATCAGAAAATCATCAGAAAGGTGTTTATAATGGAAGCTTTTCAAAGTTTAATTTCCGGATTCACTAATTTCACATGGAAACATGGCATTATGTTAGCAATAGGAATTATTTTAATCTACCTTGCTATCAAAAAAGAATATGAACCGGTTTTACTATTACCGATGGGTGTAGGTTGTATTTTAGCCAACATTCCTCTATCTTCTTCCGTCATTGAAGGTGGTTGGTTAAATGTTCTTTATAATGCCGGTATCGCCAATGAATTATTTCCGGTATTGATCTTCATTGGTATCGGTGCGATGATTGATTTCTCGCCACTTCTTAAGCGCCCGGTTATGTTATTATTCGGAGCTGCTGCTCAAATGGGTATTTTCGTCGCTATGTTGTTAGCGAATGTTACCGGCATGTTCACATTAAGGGAGTCGGTTGCTATCGGTATTATCGGAGCAGCTGACGGTCCGACTTCTATTTATGTCGCCGGTTTATTTGCTCAGAAATATTTAGGACCGATCACTGTTGCCGCATATTCATATATGGCATTAGTCCCGATTATTCAACCACCAGTCGTCAAATTATTGACTTCAAGACAAGAACGTTTAATTCGTATGGATGCAGATTATGATTTGACGGTAAAGAAGAGCATAAAAATCACTTTCCCGATTATGGTTATTATAGTGGCAGGATTTATAGCTCCCAGCTCTACCCCATTAATTGGTTCATTAATGTTCGGCAATCTATTGCGCGAATCTTTAGTTGTTAATTCTTTATCCGAAGCAGCTCAAAAAGAATTAGCCAATATTGTTACTTTATTAATGGGAGTTACGATTGGATCCACCATGATCGCTGAACGATTTGTAGCTTTAGAAACGATCTTAATACTCTGCATAGGTTTATTAGCCTTTGTTTTTGACACTGTTGGCGGCGTATTGTTAGCAAAGATATTAAATATTTTCCTTAAAGAAAAACTCAACCCGATGATTGGTGCATGTGGCATTTCAGCCTTTCCGATGTCAGCAAGAGTCATTCAAAAAATGGCGGTCAAAGAAGATCCCACCAATTTCATCCTCATGCCTGCTATCAGTGCCAATGTGTCGGGACAAATCGGCTCAATTATAGCCGGATCTGTACTAATTGCGATGTTACTGTAAACGATCTTTTTTATATCTCTCTAAAACCGTAGTGATAACATTTTTTGATAATTTTGATAATTCTATAGTAATTTAAATAAGATATCTTAAAAACATATTCAAATTTTGAATTAGCTTAAAACTAAAGATAAGCAAATAGAAATTTACTTATCAAAAAAATTTAAGCAATAAGTCACATTGACAAAATAATTATGAATTCTGAGCTCAGCAATTTAATTTGCTGAGCTTTTATTTTCGAGCTAACTTAAAAGTGACTTTTATCTTTATCCAAACAAATTCAATAGAAGACCGGCGGCAACAGCAGAACCGATAACACCGGCAACATTTGGACCCATCGCATGCATGAGTAAGAAATTACGCGGATTCTCATCTTGTCCTACTTTTTGCGAAACTCGGGCAGCCATCGGAACAGCAGAAACACCGGCCGAACCGATTAATGGATTAACCTTTTCCTTACTGAACAGATTCATTAATTTAGCAAAGAGAACTCCACCTGCAGTACCGATTGCAAATGCTACCAAACCCATAGCTAAAATACCTAAAGTTTGCGGTTGTAAAAACCTGTCAGAGGATGCTGTCGCACCGACTGTTGTACCAAGTAAAATTGTAACCGTATACATGATTGTATCTTTAGCTGCAGTGATCAAATTAGGAACTACACCTGATTCTTTGATTAAATTACCCAACATCAACATTCCTACCAGAGGTGTAGCTGACGGAACAAGCAAACTCACTACAATCGTTGTCACAATCGGAAATAAGATTTTTTCACCTTGCGAAACTTTACGCACACTTTTCATTTCGATTTGACGCTCTTCTTTTGTCGTCAGAAGTTTCATGATAGGCGGCTGAATAACCGGAACCAAAGCCATATACGAATAGGCTGCTATTGCAATCGCACCCAAAAGATGATCTGCCATTTTACTGGTTAGGTAGAGAGCAGTTGGTCCGTCAGCACCACCGATTATTCCGATAGAAGAAGCTTCTTGCGGCGTAAAACCGAGTGCAAGCGCCCCTAAAAATGCTGTGAAAATTCCCAACTGAGCTGCAGCTCCCAAGAGCATGCTTTTGGGATTGGCAATTAAAGGGCCGAAGTCGGTTGAAGCACCGACACCTAAGAAAATTAGCGGTGGATAGATGCCTTTGTCAATACCTAGGTAAAGTAACCCCAATAGGCCTTTTTCATCATGTGAGCTCATTCCACCCAAGGGTAAATTTGCCAATAACATACCGAAAGCAATCGGAATTAACAAATAAGGTTCATATCCTTTTTTAATAGCTAAATATAATAAAATACAGGCAATTAGCAACATAATTCCTGTTTTGAGATCAAGCGCAAAAAGACCGCTGGACTTAAAAAAATCGACGATCATATCTAACATGATGACACCTCGCTAAGCTATACTGTAAAGAGCATCTTCAGCATCAACAGTCTGACCTTGAGTAACAAATACTTGCTGAATCACACCATCTTTCGGAGCAACTACTTCATTTTCTAATTTCATTGCTTCAATAACCAAAACAGTGTCTCCTTTTTTAACAGCATCGCCGGGGTTTACATTAACTGATAAAACCAAACCTTGTAAAGGTGCTTCAATCAGTTCAGCATCATCCGCTTCAGTTACTACAGGAGATGCCGGAGTTGCAACTGTTTCTTGGTTAACTGTATCTTCTGCTAATTCTTCCACTTTGACAATATATTCTTTGTCACCTACTGCTACACGATATGTTTTCATTATTCCTCCTAGACCGATTATTACAATATAAATTCATTCAA
>JAAYNE010000072.1 GCA_012521015.1 Clostridiaceae bacterium
AACCGGAGGAACCAAGGTAACAGGTTATCGCGAAGGTGCATGGATAAGAATAACCTATAACGGTAAGACAGCATACATAGCGGCAAAACACACAGATACAAAACCTGTTTTGGAGACTTTATATATTCAAAGCAGAACACTGGCAGTTCGTCCTGCCAAGAATTCGACAGTTTTACTTGGTACATTAACCCGAGGGACCAAGGTAACAGGTTGTCGCGAAGGTGTATGGATAAGAATAACCTATAACGGTAAGACAGCATACATAGCGGCAAAATACACAGATACAAAACCTGTTTTGGAGACTTTATATATCCAAAGCAGAACACTGGCAGTTCGTCCTGCCAAGAATTCGACAATTTTACTTGGTACATTAACCGGAGGAACCAAGGTAACAGGTTATCGCGAAGGTGCATGGATAAGAATAACCTATAACGGTAAGACAGCATACATAGCTGCAAAATATACTGGCGATGACGATATTTATTACAAAAAATTAATTGTTGAAAGTTCCGGAAACATCATTAAACCATATATTGATTCATATGGCGGAACGTTACAGGTATATTTTGAGGAGCTCGAAACCGGATACGTTTATACTAATTCCAATCAAGGGTTATATCCTGCTTGTATGGCAAAACTATTTATTATGGGTACAGTCTATGAAGCCATTGAAAAAGGTGACTTGGCAATGACAGACTATGTTGATAATCAACTGGAGTTGATGATTACTGTAAGTGACAATTCTGCAAGTAATAATATGGTTATGTTGTTGCAGAAAACATATCCTCATAAGAATGTTTTTTCTCTAATTGATGAATTCTGTGCTAAATATGGATTTAATGATACAATCATTCATGCTTATTTCGCGTATAGTTATTATTACTATTCGTATCCTTCAGATCATGTCATGGTTACTTCAGCTAAAGATATAGGAAAATTTTTGTCAAAGGTTTATAAAGGTGAAATTACAAGTGCCAAGGCTTCACAAGATATGTTGGGCAGATTGTCCAGACAACAATTTATTTTTAAAATTCCGTATTATTTGCCCGCTGGAGTGAAAACAGCAAATAAAACCGGAGATGTTGGCGTATTTAGCCATGATGGAGCAATAATCTTTTCTCCTAAAATGGACTATGTATTGGCTATTATGTCCGATTCTAAAGGTGGGGTCATTGGAGATTATACCATGAGAAATTTATCGTTGGCTTTATATAACCATTTGCAAAAATAAATAATTTTGTTTGGGGAAAATTTATTAGATATAACTATTAGGTAGAACTTGTTCAGCAAACCCTAATTATTAAAATGGCAACCGAAGAAAATGATATAAAAATCTATCCAATGTCTTGAAAACAAATTAGTTTTTAAGATAACTTTTTGTAAAAGTAAAAAGATACAACCGCAACAAATTGCTAATTGTAAGCAAGGAATATTTAAAGTACAATAACATTATTCTATGAGAGTACCAATATGAAGAAGAATTTTTCACAAAGAGCATTATTAATTTTGGTTTTGTTTGCTTTAGTTTTTGGCAGTATATTCACAGATCAGGTTAAAGCTAAATCAATTAATGCGGACGAAGTCGATAGTTCTGAAAAGGCAACAATAGAACCGGTTTTATCGTCAACGGTTGGGTCGGATGGTATTGATTCAGATCATGTAGATACGGTGCTTGAAACATATGAAACAATCCTAAACAATCCTATTCAGGATCCAAATGAAATTACTCCAACTGAAATTCCAAATGAAACCGGAGTGGTTGAACCAACAACCGAAGATAGCGAAAAATTGTCTGAAATCGTAACAGATGAAGAGACAGAACCTGTAGAAGAAATAGAACCTACAGAAGAACTGACTGATCCCGCAAAAGAAGCAAGCGACCTTGCCGCAACAAATCCTTTACAACCTGCAAGCCCGGGTACTGAATCAGAATTGCCAATTGAAATATCGGGTTATTCGGGCAGAACAGGAGCCCCACAACCAAAAGCACAGGTAGCACGTTATATTAAAGCAGGTTCTAATATCAGAAGTGCACCTGGTGGAACAGTGATCGAAAAGATAAAAATGCCGATCTATGCAACAGGAACATTTGTAGGTGATTATTTTAAATTTACATATTCAGGTAGAATTGCTTATGCACATAAGAGTATATTGACCACAAACTCACAACCGATTGCTGGTTACACCAAAAGCAAAGCTAATGTAAGAAGTGCACCAAATGGCAATATAATCGGTTCTTTATCCATTGGTCAAAAAGTAAGCGGAACCTTAGTAGGTAATTGGGTGAAATTCAATTATTCAGGTAGAACGGGATATGTATATGCCTCACTGTTACAAGCAAATCCTGTCAGATCAACACGTTATGT
Organism: Clostridiaceae bacterium; assembly: GCA_012521015.1. GTDB lineage: Bacteria > Bacillota > Clostridia > Saccharofermentanales > DTU023 > UBA5436. The sequence continues at coordinate 2,367 of JAAYNE010000072.1, forward strand.
TAAAGCGGGTTCTAATATCAGAAGTACGCCCGGCGGAGCAATCATCGAAAAGATAAAAATGCCGATCTATGTAACAGGTACCATTCAGGGCAACTATCTAAGATTTATTCATAAAAACAAAACAGCTTATGCACATATGATTGTAACAACCACTAAATCACCATCAATTACGGGATACACTAAAAGTCCAGTAAATGTAAGAAGTACCCCAAATGGCAGTGTAATCGGTTTGTTGTCTCAAGGTTGTCAAGTTAGTGGAATTTTAGTAGGTAACTGGGTCAAGTTTACTTATTTGAGTAGAACAGCTTATATGTATGCCTCATTACTCAATGCAACAAGACCATCTGCACCGAAATATCAGACCGACGGGATTTGGCGGGCTGATAGTTGGTATACCGGTGATCCTGGAACTTCTCAATATTTCCGCAAGTTCTTGTCCGGTAGTGAAGTCTATTACTTAACCATTGGATCCGGTACTATGACTGCATACTATACTCTTGAAGATGCCAGGGCAGGCAAGGATGCATTTGCTCAGTATAACTATACTCAGACCGGCACAAGTTCTTTTCAATATATTGGCAATACCAACAGTTCCTCGCCGCCCACCTATACGGTCAAGGGTTACCTGATTAGCAATGATTGGCTTGAAGTTGTTTACTACCGTAAGACTTTTAATTACCAACGCGTTGAATAATATAGTATTAATTACTTTATATCTAGGTTATAGGTTAAAGATTTAAACATAGTAGCAAAAATTTATAGTTAAAATTTTATAACCATTTGTAAAAACCATATGTAAAAATAAAGATTCTGATTGCAAAAAATCAGTTGATATCATTTGTTAAGTCGAAATAAACTTATATCCAGCTGCTTGAATTACACTTGATTTTTAACTGTCATTTTTCCCTCGGAACCAGTTGTTCAACATAAGGAGTGGCAGGGTTTTGAAGAATATTTTCAGGTGTATCAAATTGCTCAATCGCACCGTCGTTCATTACTAATACTTTGGTACCCAGAAGCAGAGCTTCAGCAATATCGTGGGTGACAAACATTACGGTGATGCCGGTTTTTTCATAAATTGCCTTTAATTCAACTTGCAATTGTTTGCGGGTTATTTCATCAACTGACCCGAAAGGTTCATCCATCAGAAGAATATAAGGTGACGCAGCGAGCGAGCGGGCAATTCCGACGCGCTGTTGTTGTCCGCCGGATAATTCGCCGGGATATCGATCGCGCAGACTGTCATCCAAACCGACGATGCCCATCCATTTGCTGATCGCATTTACGGTTTTTTGTTTATTTTTCTTGTTCAAGAGGTTGGGGACATAAGCGATGTTTTCTTCAACCGTCATATGAGGGAAAAGTACACTGCCTTGTACGGCATAACCGATGTTGCGTCGCAAATTAATCAGATCGACATTTTGAATATCTTGACCTTCGACAATTATTGTGCCGGAATCGGGTATGATCAAACCGTTGACCATTTTGAGAATTGTGGTTTTGCCGCTGCCGCTTGAACCGACAATCGTGACAAATTCACCTTGCTCAATTTCCAGATTAAAGTTTTCTAAAGTCCAATCATTACCATATGATTTGTTTACATTGATATATTCGATTATAGCCATTTTGTCCTCTTAGTTTAATAAACCGATTTCAATAAGAAAATCTTCAGCAACATCTTCCGGTTCCTGATTCTTGCTTTCAACTAAATCATTCATTTCAGACATTTGTTCATCATCTATGGTTCCTGCGAGTTTTTCCAAAACAACCTCCAGTTCGGGATGTTTGTCCAAAACTTCTGTGCGGATGACCGTACCGCATTTATATGAAGGATAAAAATGCAAGTCATCCTCCAAGACTATCACATCACTTTGACTGAGCTGTCCGTCAGTAGTAAAAACACTTAAAACATCGATTTTTCCCTGATTGATTGCCTGATATTTTAAACCGATATCCATGTCTAAAGTATCTTTAAAATGCATATTGTAAGCTTCGGTTACAGCTTTAAAACCATCTTCCCGTTCAAAGAAATCATAATTGGCACCGAAGCTTAATTGATCGGAGACTTTTGCCAAATCGGAATAAGTTTTAAGATTGAATTTTTCAGCAATTTCAGTTCGTACAGCCATTCCGTAAGTATTATTAAAACCGAGCATGCCGCGCCAGGTCAAATCGTACTGTTGTTCATAACCTTGAACCAATTGTTCAAACAAAGCTTCAGAATAGATGCCTTCATTTTTCAGCACCATATTCCAACCGGTTCCGGTATACTCCGGGTACATATCGAATTCACCTTTTTCCAGAGCGGGCTGAATATTGGAGGTTCCGCCACCGACTCCCTCAGTCAGTTCAACTTCCAGATCGGTTTCGTGTTCGATCAAAATTGACAGCATATTGCCGAGGATATACTGTTCGGTCATCGGTTTAGTAGCAATGCGAATAACGGATTTTTTATTGAAATTTATTGTGCTGAAAACTGCGGCAATAATCAGAATAGCAGTGAAAGCCAAAGACAGGCGTTTTTTGATTTGTGTCTTTTTCTTATTGACGGAACTGATATTTCGGACATTACGTTCGACGATTCCCAATAAAAAATCAAGTGATAATGCGAGCAAAGCAATCAGCAAACTGCCTGCCATGGTCATATTAATATTGTTTGTTGTAATACCGCGGTAAATTGCAACACCCAAACCGCCTGCTCCGATAAACGCTGCAATACCGGACAAAGCAATGGTCATAGTTACCATGTTGCGAATGCCGGACATAATCACTGGGAAGGCGAGCGGCAGTTTTATTTTATATAATATTTGAAAATTGGTACTGCCCATGCCTCGTGCAGCTTCGATGATTCTGGTGTCAACATTTTTAATTCCGGTATAGGTTGATCGCACCATCGGCAACAGAGCATATATAGTTAAGGCAATAATTGCCGTGGCATTTCCGATACCGGAGAAAGGAATCAGAAATCCCAGCATTGAAATGGAAGGTATTGTATATAAAATGCTTACTACTGCCAAAGTCGGTTTAGCGGTGCGTTCATATTCACTGATTAATATGCCCGATATTCCGCCGATCACGATCGCAATTACAATCGCAATCAGAGAGATTTGAATATGTTCCAACAATAGATTTAAGAAAAAATCTTTGCGTTCAATTAATATATTAAACATCTGTAAAAATCAACTTTCTGCTGTATCAATATTTATTAAGCAAAAATTTCTTTAATCTTAGTTGTAATATCTTCGATTGCAATATCTTCGGATATATCGGCACCGGCAATTTTCAGTTCAACTTTACCGTCGGCAATCCCTCGACCGACTGTGATCCGAGCGTATGCACCGATTAATTCCATATCATTGAATTTTACTCCAGCTCTTTCATCACGATCATCAATCAAAATATCGAGATTAGTATTTGCATTTAATTCCGCATACAATTTTTCAGCGACTTCAACTTGTTCAGCATTTTTCGTATTGATGATCACAATTGCAACCTGAATCGGAGCTAAGTGCTTCGGCCACAGGATACCGTGTTTATCATGATTTTGTTCGACAATTGCTGCCATACAGCGAGCGATTCCGATTCCGTAAGAACCCATTTGAACCGGGATCAATTTATTGTTTTGATCCGTATAATAGAGATCCATTGCTTTGGCATAACCATCGCCTAATTTGAACGTATTACCGACTTCGATTCCGCGCATAAATTTGACCGGACCGGCGCCATTTTCACACATATCGCCTTCCCTGATCTTGCGTATATCTGCAACTTGGGTTGGTGTGAAATCCGACAAATTGACATTGATAAAATGCTTATCTACTTGGTTGGCTCCGACAATAAAGTTTTTCATTACGGTTATTTCCTGATCAAGAATGATCGGGATTTCCAGATCGATCGGACCGGCAAAACCGACCGGAGCTTTGGTTGCAGCAATAACTTCTTCTTCGCTTGCCATTTCGATTTCATTGGCGCCTAACAGTTTCAAGACTTTTGTTTCATTGACCTCATGATCACCCCTGACACAAAGAGCATAGATATTGCCATCGATGTTATAGATTAAAGTTTTGACAAATTTCTTGATATCTTCGTTGAGAAAAGCAACAACTTCTTCTATAGTTTTGGCCTGTGGTGTATCTTTAATTTCATAAGATAACTCCGGCTCATCGGAAACTTCATCTTCGATGATACATTTGGCAATTTCCAAATTGCTGGCATAGCCGGAAGATTCTTCAATAACCAAAATATCTTCGCCGATATCACAAACAGCCTGAAATTCTTCAGAAAGCAACCCGCCCATTACACCGGTATCGGCACGCACAATGACATAATCGATCTCTAAGCGATCAAAAATATTTTTATAAGCCTGAAACATTTTGTCATAAGCCAGATCAAGTCCTGCCAAATCACGATCAAAAGTATAGGCGTCCTTCATAACAAATTCACGTACACGGATTAAACCGAAACGCGGTCTCGGCTCATCACGGAATTTGGTTTGGAATTGATAGAGACTTGTCGGCAAATCTTTATAAGAATGGACATGCATTTTGGCAGCTGCTGCAAATAATTCTTCGTGTGTCGGACCTAAAACAAACGGCTTATTAAAACGGTCTTTTAAGGCAAACATGCTGTTGCCGAAAGTTTCTCTGCGACCCGATTCAATATAGACTTCTTCCGCAATCATTGCCGGCATGCTCAATTCCAAAGAATGGATTGCATTCATTTCTTCGCGTACAATATTTTCGATTTTATTCATGACGCGCAGACCGAGGGGTAACATCATATAGATTCCGGACGAGGTTTTCTTAATCATACCGGAGCGCACCAATAAGTTACCACTGGTCGAGTCTTCATTTTTAACATCATCTCTCAAGGTAAAAAAATAATCTCTGCTTAATCTCATTTATGATCTCCTATAGAAAGTCAAACAGATTTAAGTTGTTTGCTAGTTTCTTTATAATCTCCAATATTCTAAAATATGCAACGTTTAGTTAAATAAAAAAGTTTCTTTATCTCTATTAATTAGAGTTGTAAAATATAATTTCCTTAAATGCTGAATTATTGTATCATGATTCGTGGAGTCACGCTATGTTCGGAGACTGGAGACTGCGTCGGAACATAAAAATATAAAACATAGACTGTGGAGATATAAAATGTAAAGTGAAAAAGTGAAAATCATATTTTTATTTTATATATTTAAAAATCCAGCAGTAAACAAAAGTCAAAAAATTAAAAGTAGGTTAAACAATGGTCAAAAAAAAGATTATCAAATCAATGCCGCGTTTGAGCGGAGTCTTACTTCATATCAGCTCTTTGCCATCTCCTTACGGGATAGGTACCATGGGCAAGGAAGCTTATCGTTTCATTCGTTTTTTACATGAAGCGGGTCAGTCGTATTGGCAAATTTTGCCTTTAGGTACAACAGGTTTTGCTAATTCTCCTTATCAGAATTTTTCAATCTATGCCGGCAATCCGTATTTTATTGATTTCGATTTGCTGGTCGAAGACGGCTTATTACAGCCTGATGCAGCTACCAGTTTGGATTGGGGATCTAATCCTACCAAAGTTGATTATGGCTTAATTTATGAAAACAAGAAAAAAGTTTTATATTGGGCTTATGAAGGTATGCTTTACTATAAGCCACATCAATTTATGGCGATGAAAGATGAATTCGTTGAAGAGCAGAAGCTGTGGTTAGAAGATTATGCAACGTTCATGGTTTTGAAAGAAAAATTTTCAGGTGAAAGCTGGCAAACCTGGCCTGAACAATATCGCTTGCGCGATCCACAAATAATAGAAGATTTTACTGAAGAACATAAGGTTGAACTAGATTATTACTATTTCGAACAATTTATCTTCCATCGCCAATGGAATCATGTCAGACAATATGCAGAACAACATAACATCAAAATTATCGGTGACTTGCCGATTTATGTTGCTCCGGATAGTGTTGATGTTTGGGCGAATCCGGAATTATTCCAATTGAATTCTGATTTGGAATTAACACATATTGCTGGATGTCCGCCGGATTTGTTTACGCCTGACGGACAGCTCTGGGGAAATCCACTTTATGATTGGCAGGAGATGGAGCGAGACGGTTTCTCTTGGTGGATCAAACGTATGAAGTGGTCGATGCGACTTTATGACTATGTCAGAATTGATCATTTTCGCGGCTTTGAATCTTATTGGTCAATTCCTTACGGCGATCCGACAGCTCGTTTCGGTAAATGGATTGAAGGTCCGGGTGATAATCTTTTCAAAGCTATGGCTGAGGCATTGGGGGAAATTCGGGTTGTCGCTGAAGATTTAGGATTTATGACGGATGAGGTAATTGCGTTAAGGAAAAGGCTCGGATTTCCGGGAATGAGTGTCCTGCAATTTGCTTTTGATCCGAAAATGAATAGTACCTATTTGCCCCATAATTTGAAACGCAATAATGTCGTTTATGCCGGAACTCATGATAATTCGACAACGAATGGTTGGTTTAATTTGCTGGATGAGAAAACCAAAAGTCTGGCAGTTGATTATTTCGGTTTAACTGCGGAAGAAGGTTATACCAAAGGGTTTATACGCGGAGCAATGAATACGGTTTCCAATACGTGTATTCTTTCAATGCAGGATTTATTGGATTTAGACGAGAATGCCAGAATGAATCTTCCCGGTAGTTCAGAAGGGAATTGGGAATGGCGCTTGTTACCTGATCAGATTAATTCAGAAGTTGCAATTGATCTTTATCGTATGACATATTTATCCGGACGTTTGCCGATAGAGGATCAAGAAATTGAGTATCAAGAATTAGCATAGTGTAACTCAAGTCACATATTTATTTTAAATTAAGCTATAGACTTATAATTAGATAATTTACAAATTGGCTATTGAGTAAATAATAAATTAATTTTTTAAGAAATAATAAACTGAATATTTAGTAAACAATAAAATACTGACTGAATAATAGAGTACGCAAATTAATTATATTTTATATAAAGGAGTATTTTCGATGTCCAATATGTTGGAAGTGAGTAATTTAAAAGTAGCTGTAGATGATGTCGAGATTCTGCAAGGAATTGATTTAGAGATCGGACGTGGTGAAGTTCATGTTTTGATGGGACCGAATGGTGCCGGCAAATCGACTTTAGCCAGAACAATTATGGCAGACCCTCAATTTGAGCAAGTAGAGGGTGATATCTATTTTGAGGGCGAGAATATAAATGAGTTTTCAACAGATGAAAGAGCAAAACTTGGAATTTTTCTGACATTTCAAAATCCTTTGGAAGTTGCAGGAATCTCGGTTGAAGATTTTTTACGTACAACCAAAATAGAATTGACCGGCGAGGATATTTCGGTTATTAAATTCAAACGTGAGCTAAAAGGTCATATGCAGGATCTTGATTTAGATCAGGCCTATGCTGAAAGATATCTCAATGTAGGTTTTTCCGGCGGTGAAAAGAAAAAAGGCGAAATCCTGCAAATGAGTGTACTCAATCCGGATTTAGTCATGCTTGATGAACCGGATTCAGGGCTTGATGTTGATGCGGTACGAATTGTTTCCGAAACTGTTGCTGATTTCTTATCAGATAAAAATAAAAGTTGTCTGATCATTACCCACCATAGTGTTATTTTAGAGAGTGTCAAACCGGATTTTGCTCACATTTTAATTGATGGTAAGATCGTCAAACGCGGTGGTCCAGAATTAATCGAGCGAGTAAATGATGAAGGCTATAATTGGATTCGCGAAGAACTTGGCTTAGAAAAAGTTCACGATGAAGTCCTCGATTAATCAGAGGAGGAGTTAAATCAATGTCAAATTTAAGATCAAATTTAACATCCGATCACAATGTTAAGCAATTAGATACCGAACGCATCTTAGCGGAAAAAGCTGCCGAACGTGAGGCTTTGAAAGAGAGCAGACGTAAAGAGCGTGCTGAAAAACTCAAAGAAAGAACATATGTCGAAGAGTTTGATCGCGGTGTTTATGATATAAAAAATCCGAATACATATGAAATCATGTTAGATAAAGGCTTGAATGAAGAAATCGTACGTGAAATTTCTTCAATTAAAGACGAGCCTGACTGGATGTTAGAAAAACGTCTGGCTGCCCTTGAAATCTATCGGGAATTGAAAAATCCGAATTGGGGTCCCGATTTATCAGAATTGAATATGGATGAAATCGCAACATACATTCGTCCGAAAGCCCAAATGGAAAGCAATTGGCAGGAGGTTCCGGACGAAATTCGCAAAACTTTTGAGCTTTTAGGGATTCCGGAAGCTGAACTCGATTATCTGTCAGGTGTCGGCGCACAATATGATTCGGAAGTTGTTTACCACAATGTGAAAGATTATTTAGCTTTACAGGGCGTAGTCTATACGGATTTCGAATCTGCGGTTGAACAATATCCGGAGATTATTCAGGAATATTTCGGTACTTGCCTAAAACCTACTTTGCATCGTTATTCAGCTTTGCATTATGCAGTCTGGTCGGGCGGTTCGTACGTCTATGTACCGGAAGGAGTGCATGTTGATATACCTCTGCAAAGCTATTTCAGAATGAATGCACCGGGTGCGGGTCAATTCGAACATACACTGATCATTGTTGAAAAAGGCGGAAGTTTGCACTTTATTGAAGGCTGTTCTGCACCACGATATAATACAATCAATTTACATGCCGGCGGCGTAGAATTGTTTGTTAAAGAGGGAGCAAAATTACGCTACTCGACAATTGAAAATTGGTCGCGTAATATGTACAACTTAAATTCCAAACGAGCGATTGTTGAAAAAGACGGTGTCATAGAATGGATTTCCGGTTCATTCGGCTCAAGAGTATCTATGCTCTATCCGGCAAGTATTCTGATCGGTGAAGGTGCACGCAGTGAATTTACCGGAATTACGTTTGCCGGTGCCGGTCAAACTCTCGATACGGGAGCACAGGTTGTACACAAAGCACCACATACCTATTCTGCGGTAGAAACGAAGTCGATTTCTAAAGGCGGCGGCAAAGCGATATATCGCAGTCTGGTTCAAGTCGAAGAAGGTGCTTACGGTTGCAGATCGAATACGGATTGTCAATCTTTGATGCTTGATGCACAAAGCCGCGGTGATACAATTCCGACGATTATTTTGAAAAATGATGATGTTGACTTCGGACATGAAGCGAAAATCGGCCGGATTGATGATCAGGCAATTTTCTATTTGATGAGTCGCGGGCTCTCGGAAGAAGAAGCGAAAGCAATGATTGTACGTGGTTTTGCCGAACCTGTTGCCAAAGAACTTCCTCTGGAATATGCAGTAGAGATGAATGAATTGATCAATCTCGAATTGAAGGGAGCGATCGGCTGATGACTAAGATTAATAGAAGAACTAATGAACTTCGGGGGAATACATTACCCGCTTTAACTTGGAATTGGATGGATGTCAATGATGTAAAGATAGATTTACAAAACAATCAGAAAATTCCCTATACAGCTGTTCAAAGTGTTGGAGAAATAGATCAGGAACTAAAACATACTTTTTATGATTTAGACCATGGAATTTCCGAAGAAGTCATGCGGATGAACAGCGAACAATGTAATTTGGCAAATCATTGGCGAATATCCGATCGTGAACCGATCGAAGTTCGATTACCGCAATCAGCGGAAAATCCGTTACTGGTTGATCAAAATCAAATCATAGTTCCGCCGCTACAAAATGGAACAATAGTCTTATATAACTACAGTGAAGATGATTCCAGGGTAGAACGTAATTCAACGATTCTGGTAGATGTAGAAAACGATGCTGAAATAAATGTTGTTTTAGTTCAACGCTTGAATGAAAATTCGATATCTAATGTCTCGATAGTTGCCCGTGTTGGAGATGGTGCTAAATTAAGTTTGGCTACGGTCGAACTCGGTGCCGGCAATACGGTTTTTCACTATATGGTCGATATGGAAGGCTTCGGCGCGGAAAGTCATGTGAAAACCGCATATTTAGGCAGCGGCAATAATCATTTGGACTTGTTTTATCATGTGCGTCATATTGGTGAAGAATGTATTTCAGACATTCAAGTAAACGGTGCATTAATGGATCATGCCGTGAAAAAATTCCGCGGAACGATTGATTTTGTGGAGGGCTGCAGCGGTTCAGACGGCAATGAAGAAGAATTTACAATTTTGTTGGATGATACGGTACGCTCAATAGCAGTTCCTTTATTGTTGGCTCATGAAGATGATATTGTCGGCAACCATGCTGCAAGTGCCGGCCAAATTGATGAGGAACAATTATTTTATTTGATGAGTCGCGGTTTGAGTCGTAAAGAATCCGAAAGTTTAATTGTCGAATCACGTATGACACCGACCTTTGACCAAATTCCGAACGAAGAATTACGCCTTGATTTACGCAAAGAGGTACATTCCAAAATTTTACATCGTTAATGTTACTGAAATAATAGTAGACAAGAAAACCTGTATTTTGAAGACAAAGTCATAGATAAAAAATTTATATTTATCAAGTATAATGCTGAATATAAGAATTTACATTTGTATTTACAATAATAGATAAGAGAATCTGCAAAGGATGAAAAATGAAAGCGATTTTGAAAAAATTAGCAAATCCCGGTTTTGATTTGGAGCAAGTGAGATCCGATTTTGCTTATTTGGAATTGCCAGGACCGATTATCTATTTGGACAATGCTGCCACTACTCAAAGACCGAATCAGGTGATTGAACGCATGGATAATTTTTATCGTTTTGAGAATGGTAATCCCTTGCGCGGTGCTCATCGTTTAGGCACAGCTGCAACTGAAGCGATGGTTAAGAGCCGCAACAAAGTTGCACAATTTATCGGCAGCAAATCGGAAAAAGAGATTATTTTCACCCGTAATGCCAGTGAAGCTTTGAATATCGTTGCTTATGCTTGGGGCTTGAACAATCTGCAATCAGGTGATCAGATTCTGATTACGCGAATGGAACATCATTCGAATTTTGTGAATTGGCAATTTGTTGCTCAGAAAACCGGTGCGGAATTGGCATTTATTGAATTGACTGAAGATTATCAATTAGATATGCAAGATTATCGTAATAAAATATCTGCACGTACTAAAATTGTTGCTTTTTCGGCAGCATCAAATGTTTTAGGCACAATGCCTGATGTCGAAGAAATCATCCGCATTGCTAAAGAATACAATACTCTGACAGTAGTTGATGCAGCCCAGCTGATATCTCATGTCAAAGTTAATGTCCAAAAGTTAGATTGTGATTTTTTAGCTTTTTCCGGACACAAAATGTTGGGGCCTTTGGGTATCGGTGTGTTATATGGTAAAGCCGAAGTATTGCAAGAAATGTCTCCTTTCCTCTATGGCGGAGAAATGATCGAATATGTTGAAGAATATACATCGACGTTTGCACAATTGCCTTATAAATTCGAAGCAGGTACACAGGATGTGGGCGGTATGGTCGGTTTGGCTGCTGCAATCGAATATTTGGAAAATATTGGTCTGGAAAAAATTGCGACTTATGAGACAGCTTTGGCGGATTATTGTGTAGCAAAACTTGAAGAATTGCCATATATTGAAATATATCATCCGAAACAAGGTGCAAAAGGTCCTGCCATTGCTTTCAATGTTAAAGGCGTTCATCCTCATGATGTAGCAACGATTTTGGATTATCATGGCGTGGCAATCAGAGCCGGACATCATTGTACACAACCCTTGCACAGATACTTAGGTCAAAACTCAACTAATCGAGCAAGTTTTGCCTTTTATAATACAAAAAAAGAAATTGATATATTTGTAGCAGCATTGGAAGATGTAAAAGATATAATGCAAATTGATATTTAAAAGATGGTGCAGGAGTTATCTCGAAATTTAGGGTTTTGAATCGGAAAATCTGCTCACTTTTTAGAGCCCGGCGAACTGAAATTGCACACTTTTTAAGTTTATACGAGAATTTAGCTGCACAACCTTAAATAGTGTGCAAGCTATCCTCTAAAGCCGGAGTTTGCGAATTGGAATTGCACACTTTTTAAGTTTATACGAGAATTTAGCTGCACAACCTTAAATAGTGTGCAAGCTATCCTCTAAAACCGGAGTTTGCGAACTGAAATTGCACACTTTTTAAGTTTATACGAGAATTTAGCTGCACAACCTTAAATAGTGTGCAAGCTATCTTCTAAAACCGGAGTTTGCGAACTGAAATTGCACACTTTTTAAGTTTATACGAGAATTTAGCTGCACAACCTTAAATAGTGTGCAAGCTATCCTCTAAAACCGGAGTTTGCGAGCTGGAATTGCACACTTTTTAAGTTTATACGATAATTTAGCTGCACAACCTTAAATAGTGTGCAAGCTATCCTCTAAAGCCGGAGTTTG
>JAAYNE010000073.1 GCA_012521015.1 Clostridiaceae bacterium
CATAAACATCTATCAGCTGATCCCCTGTTTCAGTGGTCTCTTCCGGCAGTTTAGTAACAATTAACTCTTCCTCTTCTTCTTCATCTAAAACAAATTCTCCAACATCAACCTTGATACCACATATTTCCACAGATGTGTTTTCCGCAGAGAGCGTTACCTGTTCAGTTTTTACATGATCTGTTTGCTGCTGTTTGTTATCATCTTTTGATTTAGTTCCATCAGTTTGACTCTTTTGGCTCTTTTTAATATTTTCAATTATTTGACTAGCATCAGTCTGTTCTTTTTTAACGTTTGTTTTTGCACAACCTACTGTTTGAAAAAGGAGCGCAAAGATTAAAATTAAAGAAAAAAGCCTCCTTTTATTCATAAAATACCTCCTATTCAATTTTATTGTTCTGTTAACTTAAAAATCAAAATAATCATTAGCAACAAGCCCATCTTATATATAATCTGTAGTTAGGTATGGTTTTAGCTATAGTTTGTATGATACTTGCTTTTTTAGTGCTCCTCCATTAAAAACTGAAATCATGAGCTAAATATCGACCGGATTAATGGGTAATCAGATCAACTGCATCGACCGGTTCACCCGCATTGACTTAAAGTTCGGGGATTATTCTTGTTCGATCGGTTTTGCTACATCAATATCAAAATATAAGTAATATGCATCATAATTTCCCGGTACTGCTCTTTCGCCTATAAGTTTATATAATGAGTCTCCGGTAAATACAAATTCTAAATTCGTACCGCTTAATCTTATTTGATCTTCTTCCTCGATGATGTCCAGTGTACCATTTACTGTATGCCCTGATATTCTCAATTTATCAGAATCACGCACTGCATCATTATCATAAAGATCTTCTTTTCCTTTATTTCCGCTCGCTTTAAAGTATAGAGAATATTCATTATCATCCGGTGTATTCGGATGTTTATCATATACATTAATCTGTCCTTCTATTTTCATATTTTCATTAAGCATATCAACTAGCCATGCTTCCCAGCCACTTCTTGTTGTCCATTCCAGTTGAGTAACTGTATTAAAAAGTCTGTCAGATACTTTAACCGAATTGATTTTCGCTGATTCTCCTGTATATGTCCCTGTAAAAGGGATTTCACCTTCGCCAAATTTAACAGTTAAAGTTCGTTCATTTAACTTTAATATTGGAGCAGTTACATCAGGTTCATCAGTAAATGGATTCGCTTTCGGTTCGTAGAGATAAAATTCAGATGGTGAGCCGGATAAAAGGTAGCCTAAAATTGTAAAAGATGTCCGATACATTCCATTTTCATCAATTTTTCCTTTAATCCAGGCTTCCGGCCTGGCGTTTTCGGACAGAGGACCAAATCCGCACTGATAATCAACATATTTATATTCCTCATCATCTTTTTTCTGTTCAATTGCCCATACATCAATTGGAGTATTTAAATAATCTTGAACTTTATTTAAAACTTCCTGATAAGCTCGCAGTGCTTTTGCTTTAAAATAAGGTCCAATTGAATCAAAAACCTGCTCAAGTCTAATTAATAAATTATGCTTATAATCACTAGTTATTTTATCTCGTTCTCTTTGCCAGTTTTCCGGAATAGCTATTTCTTTACCTCCTTCTATTCCTTTTCTTCTCTCGTATTCTAATCCTGACACCGAAGTAGCATGTTCAGGACGAAGATCCCAAAATTTTGCACAATAATCATCAATATTCTTTTCTATTAATGAATCAATTATTTCCGGAGTGTCATGGTTTTCCTCAATTATCTTGACAAATTCCATTCTCCAATCTTTAAGACTTCTTGCTTTGTGCTCAGTTGGAGGATATACGCAATGATCATTATAAAACTCATAAACTTTAGCCAGTTTTTCCATTTTTTGCTTATGTGAACCAGTAAAAGCATAATCGACTCCTTTTTTCCAAATATATACTGCAACCATTCCCATATTAAAATATGATGTCCCAGCTGCAGTAAATCTACTGGCAGCACTACTTATGAGTGATGTCGCAAGACTGTACAAAAGATCGAGTTTATCTTTATCAGTACCGCCTCTTATAGCAATATCCATTGCTTTTATTGCAATTGCAGCATATCCTATTGCTTCTAAAGCTTCAGCGACTTCATTACCATACAAATTACCGAAACCTTTTTCACCTAAAGTTAACATTTTCGTAAAATTATCTGCATAGCCAAATACATATTCATCATAGAATTCAGCCTTTTTTAACAGATCATCAAGTATTTTTGCACCGGCTTCTTGTAAAGTAAGTGCCTTATTATCGCTTTCCAAAAAAGTAGTTACCAACGAAATAGGGATTTCGCTATCCAAACTCTCCTGGCTTTCTGTTGCACTATCAAAAAATATAGATGTATCATCTGAAAATATAGATGTATCATCTGAAAATGCGGAAACATCTTTAGCATTAGAATTTTTTACATGACAAACCCCAAATATTGAAAGATGATCAGTCATAATGATTACTTCTTGGCTTTCTGCATCAACCGAATAAAGAGTTGTTTCCCATTCACCGGTTTCTTCATTTTTATACTGACCCTGAACACATTCCGCAGGATCTTCTCCCGCATCACAAAAATCTGTACGATAAGGGATACGAATCGTAATAAAATCGTCCAGTTCGCTTTTTTCACCTAAGGTGATGTTATAGGCATCTATCAGCTGATCCTCTGTTTCAGTGGTTTCTTCCGGCAGTTGAGAAACAATCAGCTCCTCTTCTCCGTCCAAAACAAAATCTCCGACATCAATTTTGATGTCACATATTTCTGCAGATGTATTATCCGCAGAGAGTGTTACTTCTTCGGTTTTTATCGGATCACTTTGTGGCTGTTCGGCCTTTTTATCTTTAGTTTCCGACTGATCAGTTTCGTCAGTTGCTGTAGTTCTATCTGTTTTAACTGTTTGACTCTTTTGGCTCTTTTTAATATTTTCAATTATTTGACTAGCATCAGCCTGCTCCTTTTTAACATTTGTTGTTGCGCAACCGACTGTTTGAATTATTAGAACAAAAATTAAAATTAATGATAGTATTCTCTGTTTTTTCATAGTATATCTCCTGTAATGTTACTTTGTTCTATCTCACTTTAATCATACTTCTGTCGTGTTTCTAAGTAATATAAGTTTTAACTATGCTATACTTTTGCTTCCACAGATATTCTTCTCATTGCTCGAGTTTAAAATAAAGCCATGACGTTTTTATGATAAAATCTTTTACCTCCAATTAAATTATAGCAATTTTCTATAATAAATAACAAAAAATCTCACCTAACTAAATAAATTATATCAATAGGTGAGATTTCTAGGGTAAGTTGCAGAATAACAGACAAATTTTGTCATTGTCGATTTTCAATTATCTCAATGAAACGATGAACACATCTCGCAGTGTAGCCCCATAAGACTTCATCTTTTAAATGTTCCGGTAAATTGTAAAACGGTAACCACTTGTTCAGGTTATAAAAAGGATAATTGATGCCGTCTTTTATTTTTTCAAAAGGAAAATTCGATTCGGGGATCGGTCTTGTTTCCAGTTTATAAAAAGTAGGTTCATGTTCAAGGAAATAATCCAGTTCTACCGTGTAAATGTGATCTACTTCATAAGGATCAGGTCGCAAATCACTTAAAGAATAATTCGGTAAATAGCCGACAAAACAATGTACTATATGTTGATCACTGATTGAAGTATCTATTTCACCCCAAATTTCAATTTCATTAGCAGGTATTCCCATCTCTTCTTTTGTCTCGCGCAAAGCAGCTCGAAGAGGTGTTTCTCCCTCTTTTATTCCCCCACCCGGGAATGAAGATTCACCGGGTTGCCTGATCGTATTACCTCTAACTTGAAATATTAAATTTAATTTTCCCTCGATTTCAATCAATAAAAGAATTATTGCAGCACGCCTTTGTTTGCCTAACGGTTTGAGCTGATAATTTTGTATGATATTTTTAATTTGATTTTGGTTTTTAGCTTTAATTTTTGTGTTTTTTTCAGCATTGACATTGTCAGAGTTATTTTTCATAACGTGTTGTGCCTCTTGCTTTCAAAGTCGATTTTAATAAAATTCGGAGCAGGTTTGCGATGTTTAATTGCAAAAGCATCTTTGTTCGAATCGTTTTTGATAAAATCAATGCAACTTTAGAAGAACCCATCTTATCTCTCGGTTAAAAAATGGTAGTCAAACTAATCATCGGTAAGGCGGAAAACAAATATCATTTTTATTTGAAATTGATATAGCCTTGATCAACCAATAATTCAGCTGTTAAAACTGCACCGCCGGCTGCCCCTCTTAGAGTATTATGTGACAGACAGGCAAATTTATAATCAAAAATATTATCTTCTCTTAATCGGCCGATACTGACCCCCATGCCGTTACCGAAGTTCGCATCCAATTTCGGTTGCGGCCGGTTATCATCTTCTAAATATTGTAAGAAGGGTTGCGGAGCTGTCGGTAATTTTTTTTGTTGCGGATATGGTATATATTCTGCCCAAGCTTTTAAGATCGCTTCTTTTGTCGGTTTTTTTGCAAATTTTACTGCTACAGAAGCAGTATGACCATCTTGTACCGGAACTCTATAGCATTGTGCGGAAATAAGCGGTTTACTTGCTAAAACTATTTCTGTCTGATCCGAATTTAATTCACCCCAAACCCTTAGTGGTTCTTTTTCTGATTTTTCTTCTTCACCACCGATATATGGAATTACATTAGCATTGATTTCAGGCCATTCAGCAAGAGTTTTGCCGGCGCCGGATACGGCTTGATAAGTTGAAACTAAAATTTTCTCAATTCCGTAATCAGCTAAAGGAGTCAAGGCAGGAACATAGCTTTGGATTGAGCAATTGGGTTTCACTGCAATAAACCCGGATTTTGTTCCTAAACGTATTTTTTGTGACGGGATGATTGCCGAATGTCCAGGATTAATCTCCGGAATAATCATCGGAACATCCGCTGTCCAACGATTGGCTGAATTATTCGATACAACCGGTGTTTCCATTTTTGCAATAGATTCTTCAAGAGCAATTAATGCAGATTTTTCCATATCTACAGCACAGAAAACAAAATCCACCTGATCAATAATTGATGATAATTCTTGACTATTCATAACTGTAATATTTTTCACCGATTCAGGCATCTCGGCGTCTATTTTCCAACGACCTTGCATCGTTTCTTCATATGTTTTTCCCGCTGATCTCGGAGAGGCAGCAATAGTTGTAGTTTCAAACCAAGGATGATTGTCAAGTAAGGTCAAAAATCTTTGACCTACGTAACCGGTTCCTCCGATAATTCCAACTTTGTATTTGCGTTTCATTTTTTGTAAACCTCCTGTAATAACAATGAACCTATTTTAGCATATAATTATATTTGGAGGCAGGTTAAGATGAAAAATACTTTTTATTGGTTAGAAGAATTTTTTAGTTATTTTTCAGGTATAAAAGCCAGAGCACCCGGAACGATTCAAGAATATCGTTATGACTTGGAAATGTTTTTTCGTTTTTTAAAAAAACATCGTAATTTAGTTTCTGAAGATCAGGCTTTCGAAGAAATTTCAATAACTGATATTGACGAAGAATTCCTACGTTCGGTTAAATTGAGCGAGATGTATCGTTTCATTGCTTGGTTGGGCAATGAACGGGATAACGGTCCTGCATCCAGGTCACGCCGTATTTCTGCAATTCGAACATTTTATAATTTTCTTTCAACTAAAGCTAAGATTATTGAATATAATCCGGCAGCCGAATTGGAGTCGCCCAAACAAACAAAAAAGTTGCCCAGATATCTTTCTGTCGATGAAAGTATTTCCGTATTGTCTGAAGCAGCAAATTCCGATGATCAATTCTCAAGTCGTGATTATTGCATTTTGACTCTATTTCTTAATTGCGGTATGCGGCTTTCTGAATTATGTAGTATAAATATCAGTGATATTGCAGAAGATACTTTGACCGTTATGGGCAAAGGCGGTAAAGAAAGAACAATATATCTCAACTCTATCTGTATACAAGCTATTGATGATTATCTGCCGGAAAGGCTTGAGCCGAAACCGGAAGAGAAAAACGCTCCACTGTTCATCAGCAGAAATAGACGTCGCATTTCACAAAGAGCTGTCCAGAATATTGTAAAAAAATATATTGTCAAGGCTGGGCTTGATCCTAAAAAATACTCTGCACACAAATTACGTCATACTGCTGCTACCCTGATGTATCAACACGGTCAGGTTGATCTGCGCAGTTTACAACAAATACTTGGTCATACCAGTGTTTCAACCACAGAGATCTATACTCATATCAATGATGAAATGCTGCATCAGGCGGTTGAAAATAATCCGCTGAATCTTTATCGCAAATCAGATTTCACTGAAGATTAATAGAAAGAAAACAATTTTATTATGACAAATCAAACAGAAAACAAAACACAAATTTGTGCAATCGTCAATGTAACCCCAGATTCTTTTTCTGACGGAAATCAATATTATAATCCTCAAAAAGCGATTGGACACGGTTTGGATTTAATTGCTCAGGGTGCAGACATGCTGGATATCGGCGGTGAATCTACCCGTCCCGGCAGCACACTGATTTCCGCTCAAACGGAAATTGAGAGAATTGAGCCTGTGATCAAAGGCTTAAAACAAAAAACTTTGTCTCCACTGTCAGTTGATACCTGGAAAGCAGTTGTTGCAGAACATTGTTTAAGTCTTGGTGTCGATATTATTAACGATATTACCGGTCTTCTAGGTGATCCGAATATGGCTGATTTGATTGCCGGTTCAAATACTCGGCCACTTTTTATATTAATGTTCAATCCTATTCTGGCAAGACCACAACTTTCAAGCAGCCTGAATTTTCCTAAATTTTGTCTAAATGACAATTTACCCGCTTTTACCTCAACTGAATATGAAAAAATGGCTGAGATGTCGATTCTTGAAATCATGAAATTTTATTTTGATAAAGCTTTAAATATTGCAATAAAAGCAGGGATTAAAAAGGAACAAATATATCTTGACCCCGGTATCGGTTTTGGATTAACCAAAAAAGAAAATCTGCAATTAATCAAGAATTTATCCGTAATTCACAAATTGGGTTTCCCGATTTTTTTGGGTGTTTCTCGCAAAAGATTCTTAGTTAACATTTTACAAAATGCTCAATTTGAAACAAATCCGGAAACAGAATCCGGATTTGCTAATCGTGATCTTGCTTCCGTCGCACTAACTGCAATTGCAGCGAGCAAAGGTGTCGAAATTGTCAGAACTCATACCGTCAAAGCACATCTTTTAGCTGCCCAAATTGGTAATGCTATCTATCAAGCCGATTTTGCCGCAGATTTAGAACTCCCAAAATATGAAAACAGATGATTTTTAGCCTGGAAATTGTCGGAAAATGCTTGCAAATGCTTTTTTGCTATCATCTTATTACTTACTAAATAATTTAATATTGTCGTTAGACTAAATAGATAATTCTGTGTAGAGCAGATAAATTTTGAATAATAATCGTACGATTACCGATGAAGTCAATATAACCTTTATTGCGAAATTCATTCAATTTACGGGTCATTGTTTCGCGAGTCAATCCGGCATAGCTGCCCATCTCTTCACGATTAATCGAAAGTTTCAGATAAATCTGATTGTTTTTCTTTATTCCATATGAATCAATTAAACTGATTAAAAGTCCCGCAACCTTGATCTCTGCATTTGATGCTGAAAGTCGAGAAACAAGAGATTCGGCCCAGCGTATTCGATCAAAAGATTTCGCCAAAATTTCTATCAAAGAATCTACTCTGGTTAAGGCAAATTTGGAAAATGTGTTTTTACCTATTTGTCCGATTTTACTTGCTTCAAGGGTTTCACCCAAATATAAATAGTGATCACCGCTTAATATATTTAGCCCACCAACAAAATCACCCGGATTATAGATATAAAGAATTTGATCACGTCCATCAGGCATTAATTGAGTTATTTTCATTCTGCCGGAAATAACTATATACATTCGATCAGCAGAATCTCCGGGTCTGAATACAATTTCATTACGTACAAAATCAAGGATTTTGACACTTGAATCGAGTTCTGCATACTCGGTTTCGGTCAAACCTTTAAACAGTTTCCATGTTCGCGGATCTTCCGTTACAATTTCAGTATTTGAGTTTTTAAGATCTAAATATTCCGACATAGTATTTTAAATTTCCGGTAAAACAATTCCGGATAAACATCCTTCGTCAAAACTGATTTCTACCGCTGCTGTTCTTTTGTAATCAGCATTCTTGGCAAAATTGCTGATACCTAACGAATGTCCTGATTTTAAATCGTGTTGTTTTAAAGTGTATTGACTATTACTTATAGTGACATTTTTCACGACATCACTCAATGCTAATATCGAAAAGATATATTTCTTTGTTAAGTTTGATGCTGTACACGGCCAATTCAACTTTAACTTGCGAGGACCGGTTAAGATCCATTGCAGAACCAAACCATCCGATAAGATAAAATCAGCTTGTGTAGAAAATCTTTTCGCCAGTAGCTGATTGTTCAATAAATGATCATAGCGTGAGCCAAAAGCTGCCAGTAATCCGATCACCGGTTTAGTTCCTTTAAAATCAAATCTTTGACCGGACAGTATTTCTTCAATTGCTAATTCTGAATCGGTAAAATTCTTCTGCCTGGGAAATTTCATTATTTCAATTTGCCATTGTTCGATCTTTGTCAAAGCATTATTACTAACCGAATCAAAATCACCTAAAAACAAATCCGGTTTTAAATCTAAATCGATTAAGTGATTTAATCCTCCGTCGACTGCAACCAAGTATGTTGCACTATGAACTAAATAGTTAAATCCTTCCCGATCGGCAATTTCTCCGCTGAGCACAATGGCTATATCAAGCATTAACCCGAGTATCCTTTTTCCGCTAATTCTCGCATCAGTTTTATTTCCGCAGCTCGATCCGACTTTTTGAATATTCCGCTACCGGCAACGAAAGCATTTGCACCGCAAGCTGCAACTCTTTCAATATTATCTCTAGTAATACCGCCATCTACCTGCAAGAAAATATTATATCCGGATTGTTCAATCATTTTACGCATTCTGCGAATTTTATCATCCATTGAATTAATATAAGATTGACCGCCAAATCCCGGATTGACTGTCATAATCAGGACTAAATCTAAATATGGTAAATGCTCGTACAAAGTCTCAATCGGTGTTCCCGGATTGATTGCCATTCCGGCTGAACAACCTAATTCTTTTATTCTTTGGAGCGATCTATTCGCATGAACTGCCACCTCTTGATGAATTACCAAAGAATCTGCACCGGCTTCAGCAAAAGCTTCAAACCAATCATCAGGCTGTGAAACCATTAAATGGACATCTAAGGCTAAATCAGAGTGAGGCTTCACGGCAGCTGCAACAACAGGTCCAAATGATAAGTTAGGCACATAATGTCCGTCCATTACATCAAAATGAAGCCAATCGGCAGTACTGATAGTTGCAATATCGGACGCTAAATTTGAAAAATCGGCTGCTAATACACTTGGACAGATTACTATATCGCTATTTTTGTTTTTTGTTAACATAATACTCCTTTAAAAAACGTCTACAGTGTCTAGATGATTTTGCTTAATAATTGTAATTATCTAGTGCAATAATCAACTACCTACCAATAACTTCTCTATTTATTCTAATACATATTATCATAAAAAGAATCCAATTCCCGACGTAAAAACTGATAACGTTTCAATCTTTCAGGGTATATTTGATCGGGACCGGCTTCTAAAACGGCACAACCCGGTTCATGAAGATGTGTGCAATTATTAAAACGACAATATTCTGATAATCTTTTAATCTCAGGATAACCATCAGCGAATTGAGCTCCGGTAATATCGATTTCAGTCAAGTTAATTGTTTGAAAACCCGGTGTATCCGCTATATAGCTAATGCCGGTAGGAAATAATTCGATATGACGCGTCGTTTGTTTACCTCGACCGGCTTTATTTGACAATTCTCCTGTTTCCATTAAAAAATCTCCGAAAAGCAGGTTGAGATAAGTGGATTTGCCAACTCCGCTTTGACCGGCAAAAGCAACAATTTCGCCTTTTATGTCATTTTTTAATCTTAACAATTCAGCTTCGTTACTAAATCCTAATTGATAAATTGGGAAACCGGCTGGACGATAATTAGCAAGAACTACCGAGACATTGGAATCATCTATATCAGTTTTCGTTAACAAAATATAGGGAGCAATTTGTAATATATCAGCATATGCTGTCATACGATCAATCAAATAATAATCAGGCACAGGCAACTCGGCAGAAACAGTGATCAACAAAATATCCAGATTCGCCATAGGTGGTCTTTTCAATTCATTTTTACGAGGTAATATTTTATCAATGACAAAAGGAATGTCCGGATCTCCCGATGCAGAGTATTCAACCAGATCACCCGGCAAAGGAATTATTTTGTTCTTGCGGAAGATACCTCTCGGCACGGCAATACCTTCAAAATATGGTTCATAACGATGCAAGTTGTATTGACCTGCGACACCTTTTACAATTACAGCTTGATTAGCATTTAGTTTTTTCATTTCAGCCTAAAACCTGTCATCATCTTAACCACATCTTAACCACCTTCTTCAGTCGATTCAGTTTCCTGTTCGGAATCGGTAGGCGGAATTGTTTCCGAAGTAGGATCTATAGTAGATTCAGGAGTTGTCGACGGTTCTGTAGTTGGTGGTGTTGTAGTGGTAGGTGCTGCAGTTGTTGTCGGAGGTTCTGTCGGATTTAGCATTTCCTGATAATCTGCATAAGTGCCGAGCGTAAAGAGAACTTCGCTAACATCACTTAAATTTGAACCCGGACTGACTGATTGTTTTAAAATATAGGCCTTTTCCGGATTGGTCAGATGATATGCTTCAGACTTTGATGCTTCACTGACATATGTGACTTTAATATTACCCGGAATACTATCAGAATCCCAATTAGTAATTTCATTGTATGCAGTATCCCAAGTTTTTCCTACGAAATTTGGCATCTTGGTCACGCCTTTAGATGTTGTTGCTTCTGTAGGATTCATATATTCATCATATTGTTTTGAGGTTCCATAGGTAACAGCAACTTCAGAATTTGTTCTGACTTCTACACCTTCAGCAGGAGATTGTTTAATAATAATACGATCTTTTTCTGCAACGCTTCCGTCTATACCTGTAGCTTCACCTATATTTAAATTTGCATCAGAAAGAATTTGCATTGCATCTTCCCACGTATAACCGACAATATAAGGTACTACAGTTGTTGTAGCATCAGTTGGACCCTCTGAAACATAAATTGTAACCTTTTCACCGGGTGGCAAAGCGCTACCGGGTCGTGGCAGAGAGTTTGTGACAATATTCTTTGAATAAATTTCAGAACTTTCATATTTTATGAGTACATTATAACCCATACTCTCTAGCAAAGAGTTGGCATTTTCTTTAGTTTCGCCAATAACATCCGGTACATATAAAATTTCACTTCCGGCACTGACTTTCAGCATTAATTTATCTTTACCGATAAAGAATTTTTGCTTAGGCTTTGGATCTTGATCATAGATGTTTCCCTTGGTAACATCGTTAGTTTTCCATTCAATAAATAAGTCTTTTTCGACTTCAAAGCCATATTCATTAATCAGATTATTAGCAACAACCTCAATGTTTTCACCTGTATAATCCTCTAAAACAAAAAAGTCTTTGCCGGTTTGTGAATTCGATTTTTTTATGGAATTTATTAACCAATATAAACCGGCTATGACAACAGCTACCGTAATCACAATTATCACCACAACAACCGAAGTGCCTCTGGTTCGTGTCCTGCGATTTTTGTGGAGCGAGGATTCCAATTCATGAATTTTTTCAAAATTCGATCCTTTAGCTTGACTACCCAGAGCTGAAGATGCTTCAACCTTATTACGGTTTCCAATAACTACGCCATATCTACCTTGTGGATTTTTTAAAAAAGCATCTAATTCATTAACAAAGGCTTGTGCAGAAGTATATCGATTGCCGGGACTTTTTTGGATAGCCTTAAAAATTATGTTGTCTAACGAGCGTGGTAGTCTTGGATTATATCTGCTTGGCGGATCCGGCATTTCTTGCAATTGTTTGATTGCAACCGCAACTGATGAATCTCCGTCAAAAGGCAGTTCACCGGTCAACATCTCATATAACATAATACCTAATGAATATAAATCTGATCTCTCTGTTACGTGACTACCTCTTGCCTGTTCCGGCGAAAAGTAATGTACTGAACCGAAAGCTACACCTCCGGTTAGAGTAATTGTATTGGCATTAGTTGTTCTGGCAATGCCGAAATCGGTAACTTTGGCAACCATATCCGATGTAATCATTACATTTTGGGGTTTCATATCACGATGAATGACTCCCCTTTTATGAGCATGCTCCAAAGCAAGACCGATTTGAACCATCAGGGGTACGGCTAAATGGTAATCGAGTGCTCCTTGTTCA
>JAAYNE010000074.1 GCA_012521015.1 Clostridiaceae bacterium
TAATTTAGTTGATTCTCAGATAATCCTCAGCTTTTCCCCTTGCTCACAATCTCATAAAACAGCTTTGTCATATCCTCGTTAATCCAGGGCGCCCCTACCATCTTAATTTTGTTCTCAGAATCAATCAGGACTGAGCTGTCGATGATCCATCTTGGGATATTATCATTGCGCGACAAGAATTCATATTGCGAGTCCATAATGGTAAAGTAATGGTCCTCGACAGAATGAACATTAAGGACTTCCGTAAAAAATTCTTCATAACTATTGCCTAGGATGACAAATAGAACCGAATGATTTTCGGGGCAGCCAATGGAGTCCATCTTTTGTTGCCAATCAATAAACTTTGGGTAGCATGGTTGGCAACCATTTTCTAAATAAACCACCGACAGATACTCAAATTGTTGCCTAAATGCGTCGAAAGATAACAGTGTATTTCCTTGACGTACGGTTGCAAACTTTCCTATATGGAGAGGTTTGTTGAGACTTTCGCGCAAATCTTTCTCGGTTTGGGTGGATTGGGCGCAGGAGGTTAAAAGAATTGCTATAGTTATTGGGAATAGGAATGTTTTCATAGAAATTAGTGTTGGTTTTTATCAAATAATCCAACTTCTGTGGAAACTTTTCATCTTCATCTATTATATTCAATAGTTCCATAGAAGTAATTAAGTCATTTTTATTACTCCCTACTGCTTTTTCAAATATTGCATCATTTATATCATCAAGAGGATAATCAATGCCGACATGCGCCGTTTCGTTTTTTTTATCATAAAAAACCGAGTACAATTCCTCTTTAGAGATAAAGGTGAAGTACCATCGATGAGTCTGCAGGGTTAAGAACTGATAAAATCATTATACTTAACGGATACAAATACAAACAATTTTATCCAGAACCATTGCGGTTAGTTGAATTTAACGATAATGAGAACGATGTAATCCTTACGTTTTTGTCAAATAATATGGATGTTACAGCTCTGGAAATTGCAAATCTAAACAGGATTCACTGGCATGAAATTTATTTATTAAATATGAACGTAATATCAAAAGCCATCCATCTCAAAATCTCCCCAATTGCAGCAGCCAGGCGCTCCATAGGCACAAACTCCGCGTTCCTCTGTCTATTCTCAGTGTGATTCAGTGTCACTTTTTACTTTGTGTGACTATTTTTTTCATATTCTCGTTTATCCATGGAGCGCCCACCATTTTGATTTTGTTCTCTGAATCGATTAATTATGGGGCTATCAAATACTGCTGGTTTGCCTACCATGAATCATTGTTGGGCAAAGTCAATGCAAGACACTCTTAATTTGCAATAAAGCATTTATAATGCTTTCAATAAAGAATTAGAGTATACCAGACAAATCATATCTGTACAACTGCTCATTTGCTGTTATGCCGTAAAGAACTTTTTCTTTTTCATCAATAGTAATTTGCCAAATGTTTTCCTTAATTAAGATTTTGGTTAATGCTGCACCCTTCCAATTAAACATATGAATCTCCATCCCTCCATTTGCTTTATTTGAGTGAATATCCTCTGAATACTTGTTGGCATATAAACCGAATATTACCTCATTAGTCGCGATAAAATTTGTATAGTGTCTTTTTAGATCAGATATCTCTCTTTCATTAAGTGCAATATTTACACTCTTTTCAGAGATGTCGTTATAAACCGTATATGTATTAACCTTGCTAAAATCAAGGTTGAAAATATGAAAACGACTAAAGGTATTGCCAAATGCAACCATCATAGTTTTGTCTGGTCTGATGATGCTTTTAATTTGATAGATTTGTTCATTAATACATTTGTTAAAATCTTTTTTATATAATTGATGCGTTTTACATATATTAGAATCTTTAAGGTTAAAAAATTGAACTTCATTTTGCCCAATTTCTTTTGATATCATCGGTGTTAAACATACGAGAGAATCATCAACAACGAAGATATCATAAACCTGTGACATATCGATGCTGTTGATATACTCATTGAAAACCAGTTCATTAAGTTCAATAGATTTACAAAGATTTAGTTTGCATAATTTATTACTATTAATATCTGCAATCCAGGTATAAACCCCTTCAGAATCTTTTCCCCATTGATTTATGTATTTCATAGTCAGGAATTCATCAGGTCCTCTTCCTCTTGAAATTAGGGATGTAAGGAGAGTAAAATCTTTTTTATCATAAACATGTAAAAAGTTATTACTTCCTGTGTAATTGACACCTATAAAATAATCGTCCAAAGAATAAATCTCATGAATTCCGGGTATCTCAATTTCCAGCTCTTCAGCTGCTATAGATAGGGTTATCGGGAATTCTGTGATAAATGTATTTGTGCTACCTGATAGGTCATTTTTGTAATCAGTTGAACAAGAATACAAAAGCCACCCCAATAAGAATAAAAAAATTGCTTTCATCCGTTTATGATATTTTAGTTGAAGTTAATAAAGAAGTCGAATGATAAACGTTAATCGTGTTTGTATTTAACTATTCTTTTGCATAAGTAAAATTTGAAAATAAAGGGTACATTATTTTCAACTGTACCCTTTTATTCATATTTTAACATGCTTTTTTCGAGCCTTGACCTTTAAAGCCTTGCCACTTAATTACACACCTGTCACCACACATGTGAATGTAACCAGAAACACTTTGGTCATAGTATCCTCCTGGATAACAATATCCATCACCTCCAATTGCCTCACCTTGGGCTTCTGCCATAATTTCAATACTCTCCAGCGACACATCACCGGCACTGGTACTTTGTACCATATTAATGTTAAACATAGTTGCCACAGCAAAAAACACAGTTGCTACTCCAAAAAATATTCTCTTTTTCATGACAATAAAGATTAATGATTTAAATATTAGCTGTTTACATTAACAGCCTAATTCAATAAATTGTAAATGAAATGTATCACTGCCTTGCAGGTACATTTTTTGTGGCCGATACAATTGACCATCAATTTCTTTTAAATCCTTATCTTTGTCACATTATACCGAAGACATCCAGCATAATACCGACAATTTATTCATAAACGTATTACCTCCTTTCTTTTTTGAAAGGGAGCCGGAAGAGGAAGCGTGAGCGTAGGAGCTTGTGAGCTTCCTCTTCTTTTTCCCA
>JAAYNE010000075.1 GCA_012521015.1 Clostridiaceae bacterium
CGGTTCATACCCGGACGGTCGTAAGTTCAAATCTTACCGCCGCTACCAAGATGGCCCGTTGGTCAAGAGGTTAAGACACCGCCCTTTCACGGCGGAATCAGGGGTTCGATTCCCCTACGGGTCACCACTATAGCCTGTAATGACTCGAATTACAGGCTACTTTATTTAAAAGGTAATTAGCGATGCAGCTATTGCTAAACGTGTTATATAAATAAGCAAATTCCTGAATGGAGGTGTTAGGATGGCTAAATGTGATATTTGTCAAAAAGCGATACATTTTGGTAGAAAAATTACGATGACACGTTCTCAAATCTCGCGTCGTGGTCTTAGACAACAAAAAGCCAATGTGAAACGTGTTCGTGTGATGGTTAACGGTACACCTAGAAAAATGAATGTTTGCACACGTTGTCTCCGTTCTGATAAAATCGAACGAGCTTAATATTATTACATTTCAAATTTCGGGGCTGTCTCAAAAGATGTAAAATTATGAGATGGTCCTTTTTTATTTAAAATAATTTACTTTAAAATATTAGTATTCTTAGTCTTATTTATGTAAAATAGATGATAAATAATTATTTTCACTTCAATATGCAAAATAATGAGTGATTGACAAGATGTCAAATTTTCGTATAAGGATGATTATTTATGAGCAAGTTAGAAAAAATGATTAGAAAAACCGTAATGATCGGATTGAGTTTGTGTTTTTGTATAGCTATGATCGGTTGTAAATCCGACAAGAATGAAACTGATATGGAAACAAATGCTGATGATCAGTCCAAAGGCGAAGTTGTACTTAATCAGGATGAGCAGTCTGAAGATGAAATTGTGATAAATCAAGCAGATCAAGTTGGGCAATCGAATTTGGATCAGCAAATTACACCAATTAGTGAGATTGAAGTGGTTAGTGATCTCGAAGCTGCGAAGTCAATAGTAGATGACGTGTCACAAATTGGCAGTATGGAAATTGATTCAAATACGAAAGGTATTAGCTTGATTTTAAAACATGATGGTAAATTGAAAGAAGTTCCGTTTCAATATGATTTGATCAAATGGCTGCTTGAGCAGGATAAACCGGCAATTATTGAGTTGGTTGCCGACTACTCACCTCCAAGTCAAAAATCGTTACCTTATTTGAATGGCATAGCTGCCCACTATGAAGAAAGTGCGTTTGTCATAAAAATTGACATTGAGCAAAATAAAAATTTAATAGAGAGTTTTAACATAGAATACCTCCCGGCTTATCGGGTTGCTAAAGGCGGAACGTTATTTAATGTAGAAAATGCTTTTAATCCGACAGCTAAACCAAGTTTATTTGATAATATCGAACAAGCTTTGAATACTCAGCCGGAATAATTTCTCATAATGGTCCAACCTGTATTAAACAAAATCAAGCCTTATGGCAAACGAATTGCTGTAGGGCAAAGTTTTAAATTTACCGAAGTAATTCTCGAATTAATCGTGCCTTTACTAATTGCACGGATGGTTGATCGGGGAATTACCGGCGGGAATTCAAAGTTGATAATTCAATATACCGTACTCAGTTTGGGTTTGGCTGTTTGTGGAATGCTATGTGCATATGTTTGTCAATATAATGCATCGGTTGCTTCTCAGAGTTACGGTACGGATTTACGTAATGACTTATATTCTCACATACTCGGACTTGCTGAAAAAGACATTCATAAATTCGGTACGGCTTCTTTAACAAGCCGCATCACTTCTGACATTCAAACTTTGCAGCAAGCATTGGCGATGTTGATCAGATTAGTACCGAGAACACCTTTTATCTGTATCGGTTCGTTGATTATGGTGACATTGATCAATGTCAAATTTTTGCTGATTTTCTTGCTCGCGGTATTAATCTTTGTTTTGATTCTGTTTGTAATTACGAAATCAATTTTACCCTTGATCAACCGGTCACAACGCTTAACCGATCGTTTGATCGGCAGATTGCTGGAATTGCTTGAAGGTATCAGAGTAATCAGAGCGGTTTCGCGCAGTGAGGAAAAAGCCAAACAATATCACTGGACTAATGAAGATTCGGCAAAGATAATGCAGCGGATCGGACGTCTATCTGCTTTACTTAATCCTCTGACTATGTTGGCTCTGAACTTAATTGCAGTTTTTCTGCTCTGGATATCTGCCGGTGAAATCAGGTTGGGGAACTTACATTCAGGCGAGGTAATTGCTTTAATCAATTATTTAACCATGCTGTTGACTGCACTGACTGTGTTGTCCAATTTAGTTTTGCTCTACACCCGATCCTATGCAAGCGCTTTACGAGTCGGTGAAATTTTTATGACGGAAAAACGGATCAGGAATCCTGCCGGAGATGAAACAGCGGGAATTTCCCGGGAAAATTTGTTGAATCCGAAACAACAAATAAATGGTAAATTTGCTGAAGCAGTTGATCATAATTTGTCAAATACGAAAAAATCAGGATCAAGTTGTTTGATTTCTTTCAAACAGGTGGATTTTGCTTATCCCAACAGCAGTATTTTATTGTTTGACAATTTATCTTTTGCGCTGCCGCAGGATAAATCTTTGGGAATAATCGGCCCGACCGGTTCCGGTAAATCGAGTTTGGTTTTTTTGTTGGAAAGACGTTATCCGATTCAAGCCGGAAAGATTGAATTGTTCGATCGTGATATTAACTTGTATAGTGAAGTCGAATTATTGAATCTGATCCAAATTGTTCCGCAAAGCAGTTCATTATTCAGCGGAACCTTGCGCGACAGTTTAACTGTGGGGACAAGCGGAATATCCGATGATGAGATCTGGCATGCATTAACTCTTGCCCAAGCGAAAGATTTTGTGGAAAAAGACAAACAAGGACTTGAGCAGCGAGTTGAACGTGGCGGCGGAAATTATTCCGGAGGTCAAAGACAGAGATTATGTATAGCGAGAGCGTTGTTGCGTAAACCAGCTGTTTTGATCTTTGATGATAGTTCAAGTGCTTTGGATTTAACTACGGATGCAGCCTTGCAAAAAGCCTTGCGCAATGACCCTATGTTTGAGAAGCTGAATCTGATTACGATAAGCCAGAGAGTTGCAACAGTCAGCAGATCTGATCTGATTCTGTTAATGAACAACGGAGAAATTGCCGGATTCGGTACAGATCGGAAGTTATTGGCTGAAAATGAACTGTATCAAGAGATTTATCGTTCGCAAACTGAAGTTGATAACCTGAATTCGCTGTCGGATATCTCAAATGGAGATTTGCTTTATGAATAAATCCGTTGATAAACCTCAGATTGATTATCGTTCAAGTTCAAAATCTCCGTTTAAGCTTTTAATGGACAGAATGTTAAGAGCTCCCGGACAATTGACAGAAATTATTATTTGTGCTGTTTTGAGCAATTTTTTAATTTTGCTGGGACCTAAATTGATCGGCCAGGCAATTGATTTATTGGTTGCCGACCAAGGGACTATAACCGGACAATTTATCAGTTTGACTTTGATTCTGATTGTTGTTTTTGTGTTTGCTTCAGCTTTAAATTGGTTACTCGGTTTATTAACTTCACGAATTTCCGCCAAAATTATTGAAGATCTGCGTGCCGATATCTACAATCACATAGAAAAACTGCCTTTGAGTTATTTTGATTCAGTTAAATACGGTTCGATCAGCAGCCGGATCAGTACGGATATTGATCAGGTCAATGACGGTTTAATCAGCGGTTTGCCTCAGTTATTTTCCGGAGTAGTCAGCCTGATCGGTTCTTTATATTTTATGTTTTCGATCAGCTGGCAAGTTACACTGCTGATTATATTTCTGACACCGATTATTATGCTTGTTTCAAGAACTATCAGTCGCAATTCATATAATATGTACAGTTTGGAAGCGGAGCAACGGGGAATGCTCAACGGTCTGGCGGAAGAAACCATTGCCGGACAGACCTTGGTCAGAACTTTGCAGGCTGACCGGCAATTTATTGAACAGTATCGCAAATTGAATCAAGAACTTTATCGCTACGGTCAAAAGGCACAGTTTTATTCTTCTTTGACCAATCCTTCAACCAGACTGATCAATGCGACGTCATATATTTTGTGCGGTGCACTAGCCAGCTATTTGGCAATTAAAGGTGAGTTGACAGTTGGCCAGGTCGGCAGTTTGTTATTTTATGCCAATCAATTTTCCAAACCGATTAACGAAATTACCGATATTATTACTCAATTACAAGCAGCACTGGCATCA
This sequence comes from Clostridiaceae bacterium, assembly GCA_012521015.1. Classification (GTDB taxonomy): domain Bacteria; phylum Bacillota; class Clostridia; order Saccharofermentanales; family DTU023; genus UBA5436. Next base: position 4,193 of record JAAYNE010000075.1, read on the forward strand.
GCCGGTAAAATTTTTGCAATCTTAAAAATCGAGCCTGTGCCGAGCGAGCCCGCAGACATGCCTGATCTGAAAGTAGATCAGGGGGCAATTAAATTTGATCAAGTATATTTTTCTTATGACAAAAACAAACCGTTAATAGAAAACTTGAATGCGACCATCCCGGGATGTTCAAAAATTGCAATTGTCGGTCCGACCGGAGCAGGTAAAACGACATTGGTCAATTTGTTAATGCGTTTCTATAACTTGGATTCCGGCAGTATCCTGATTGACGGTCAGGATATTGCTCAAGTCACCAGACAGAGTGTCAGACGCAATTTCGGTATGGTTTTGCAGGATGTTTGGTTATTTAAGGGCACGATCATTGAAAATTTATCGTTTGCCAATCCGCAGGCTACCAGAGCGGAAATTGAAGCGGTATGCAAGAATATCGAGGCGGATCAATTTATCAGGCGTTTGGAACATGGCTATGAAACGATTATCGGCGAACACAATGTTTTATCTCACGGTCAACAACAACTTTTGACCGTGGCAAGAGTCATGTTGCAAAATCCGCCGATGCTGATTTTAGACGAAGCGACCTCAGATATTGATACGATGACCGAAATACGCGTGCAAAAAGCCTTTCACAATCTGATGCAGGGACGGACAAGTTTCGTGATTGCCCATCGTTTATCAACCATTCTCGACGCGGATTTAATTTTGGTCATGCAAGACGGAAACATCATTGAACAAGGGAATTTTAGATCTTTGATGCAAACCGATTCTTTCTTCAAATCTTTGTATGAAAGCCAGTTTTAATTAATATTTTTGTCAATGTCAGAGTTTGTTTATATTTTTAAAAATTAAATGATAATATGTGATATAATTTTATTTATCAGGTCAGTGATCGATATGAAAAGGACTTGAACAAATGAGAGAGACATATCAAAATTTTCTGACAAATAGACAGAATAGTTCTGTGCATTTGAAGCGTTTAGAAAAAAGCAAATCAGTTGTTTTCAAATTACCGGTATACCCACAAGGCTTCTAGTCATGTGGGTTTTTTATGTATTGGCATCAAGAGGTTGTTTTATAAAACCTGACCTCCATATTGTCATAGATTTCATAGTGACAGGCATTTTCTGACAGGATATTAAGATGAATAAACAAAGATGCAGATAACTACATTTGTATTATTTATGCTATTCATGAGATAACGAGAAGGAGAAGACAATGAAGAAACTGTATTTAAGAATTCAGGCACTAGTTTTGGTAATATTGATCATAGTAACAACTTTTGTTGTCAATCCTCAGCAAGTTCAAGCCGATGCAACGGTTACAGCAGACGAAGAATCGATACCTGATCTAAGCACTGCAGAATCTCAAAGTGA
>JAAYNE010000076.1 GCA_012521015.1 Clostridiaceae bacterium
AGAACAACTGCTCCTTTCATACCATTAATTTAAATCCTTACAGAATTACCGACATCCATACACTCCCTCTTTATTAATTTTATTTTATCATGCCACTATCATTATTTCAATTAATAATTCGCCTGCCATAGTGTAAAGTTTTTGTAGGAATAAAGAATGCAAGTTACCTACTCGATGTGGTATAGTTTCAAGTGACAAAACAATAACTATACAGAAGAGAGGTAACCTGCAATTATGATTGTACGTGAAATTTACGAAAAAATCATCCCTGAAATTGAGAAAGATATAACGGATGGGTTATTAAACGGCTTAGGATTTTCTGAATTAGCCACCAAAGTGCATGATTGGGTAAACAAGATAGGTCTTCGAATACTTGAACAGATAGTTAAGGATGCAGATAAGGCTTTCGTAGATTCTGCTGAGCGGAGACGGCATTGGCAAATCGTACGTAAGGATACACGAGCTGTTTTGACCGCTATGGGGCAAGTAAATATCACACGTAATTATTACCGTCATAAAAAGACTGATGAATATGCGTACCTAGTGGATAAAGTGTTGAAACTTGCAGCATATGACCGAGTGGATGAAGGACTGAAAGCTGATTTGATATTAAAAGCTTCTGGGATGTCATATAGCAGAGCTGGGAGATCAAACCGACATGCAGAAGTGAGCCGACAGACGGTTATGAAATGCATAAGAGAGGCAGGAACACTGGTCCATCTTCCTGAAAACAGCAAGAAAAAGCAGGTATCAGTTTTGTATGTTGAGGCAGATGAAGACCATGTAGCACATCAAGACGGCCAGAGCCGTCATGCAAAGCTGGTGTATGTACATGAAGGAGCGAAACGAAATAGTAAGCGATGTGAGTTACAGAACGTACACTATTTTGCTAGCACCAGCATAGATGCTGAATCATTGTGGAGGGAAGTATTAGATTACATAGAAGGGACTTATGACTTGGAATATGTAGAACGAATCTATATAGCAGGAGATGGAGCCAGATGGATCAAAGCAGGCCATAACTACCTTCCTAAGAGCATTTCCATACTTGATGCCTATCATCGAAACAAGTATGTTCGAAAGGCTGCGAGTGGGGATGATATCCAGATGAGAAGGCTATTGGATGCATTGAGAGTAGGAGATAAGACAGCAACAGCAAAGGAACTAAAAGCTTGCTACGAAAAAGCCGAAGATGAAGGACATCGGGAACGAGTATTAGAAGTAAAAAAATACTTGTATGATAATTGGAAGAGCATTGAGAATGCGACAAAGTATCCTGATATTATTGGTTGCAGTGCAGAAGGGCATGTAAGTCATGTTTTAAGTGAGAGACTAAGTAGCCGTCCAATGGGCTGGAGTATAATAGGTTCAGACCAAATGAGCCGATTAAGGGCATTTGTATTCAATGGAGGAAATATTTATACCGCATTGAAGAGACAACAAAAGATTGAGCCTATCATGACCAAGAAAAAAGAGGAAAGCATTCGGAAATGGATGGTGAAAAGTTTTGAAAACTTAGGCAACATTCCAATCCTACAGATGTCAGGAAGGTCAAGCAGAACCTATTTGACACTAAGAGCTATTCAACACGGAGGCTTACTATATTGATGAGGTGTACTTTTTTTATTCCTACAAAGTGTTGACACTATCTTCGCCTGCCTCCGTGAACATTTACAATGTCGAGGTCAAGGGATATGTCCCCATAGCTCTCCTGACACTTAAACGTAGTATGTCCAAGGGGTTTTTAAAAGATCTTTACCCAGTTAAAGCAATCTTA
>JAAYNE010000077.1 GCA_012521015.1 Clostridiaceae bacterium
CCACATAGGCAGTGCTTCCATTATAGGTAAACTTTAGCCACGCTCCTTCTATTGTACCGGTCACAAACAACGGCATTTTCAGGGTAGTTATCACGCTGCCGTTTGGTGTACTTCTGATTATTGAATTAGCATAGATATAGCGTGTTACTTGGGACTGTCTTGAACGGCGGGATTGTGCCGGTGAATCCTTCGTTTCATCAGATTGGGCATCCTCATTTGATTCAGCTGTTGCTGATTCTTCTGCGACTGTTTCTTCAGTCGTTAATTCCGGTTCTTTTTCTAAAGTTTCTAAGCTTTTAGATTCTTCTTCGGCTGTTTCAGACTCAGCATCAAAGCCAATGCCTAAATCGACATTTTCCGTTGTTTCCACAACTTCTTCCGTTGATTCAACTACTTCCGGATTATTTGAAATTTCTACTACATTTGAATCTCCATGACTATACTTATTTTCAATAGCAGAATCAGTTATTATATCCGATTCAGATATTTCCGTTTCTTCTGTTGTTTCGGTTGGCTCTGTTTCAACAAATTCAGTATTTTCTTCCAACGTCTCTGCTTTTACATCAACTGAGAAAACACTTGTGAACACTATCGTTATTGATAAAAATAAAACTAAGTATTTTGCAACAGTATTCTTTCTCTTTAACATATTATCCTCCCTCATAATAAATAAAACATTATCGATCAAGGTGCTGTTCTGCTAAGCAAAGTTACCCATGTTCGCATTCCATTGTTCAAAGTAATACCGGTGAACATTACTGCATTATAACCAGCATTCAACATATTTTTATTGTGAAATGATGATCTTTTCCAACGTTCAAATGCGCCTTCAACTGTAGAAGATCCCCATGAAATATTTTCACCCAACATAGAAACACCTTTTATCGGTATTGCTGTGCTCCAACTTGAACCATCCGGTCTTGTATGTTCAAACTCGTATGAAATCTCAGCAGCTCGGATATTACCGCCATCCAGCCAGTTATAGTCATAGACAAGAGGTGCAACACCGTTATTCTTCCTGTGTTGATTAATTAAATCTAAAAATCGTTTCATTTCACCATATGTTAACGGTGTTCCTTGAACGACTGTTCCATCTGCTCCAATAAAACTGGTCTGATTTGTAATAAATTGATCAGGAGTATTTTTGCTTAATTGCGAATAATGAACATATCCGGTTTTACCTTGATATTGAATTTTCAACCAATTGTCTTGCCAAGTTCCGCTGACATAAGTATATTTCACATACTTGCCTAAAACGCTTCCATTAGGAGCATTTCTGACATTAGTATTCGGAATGACATAGCCGGCATAAGGAATCGGGGTTTCTGACAATATATGACGATAAACCGCCATATCCATTCCGTTTCTTTTCTCTACAATATAGTCGCCAATGACTTGACCTTTAACATAATCACCTTTGCCTATTTTCCCGGTTATATGATATAAATTATCGGGATATCTGAGATTGGTATCTGATTTGGCATAACGCACTTGAATAATCGGATCTTTACGCAGTCTTCCTATATGAACATAATAGTGTTCATTATGCCAATAATCACTGTCGAGAATGCATTCAACCCAATCACCCTGCATTGTCCCTGAAATTTCCATACCGATTGGCAGTATTTGAAAGACATAACCATCAAAATCAGGAGAAAGTCTCCCGTTGGTATTACCTATTAAATATCCGGTAACAGTTAACGGTTCTGTTTGTGTGTTTGAATTGTATACATAATTAACTTTGTTGTTTCTTTCGAAATAAAGCCAATTACTCGCGATATTGGCTTTTACATATATCGGCATATCTAATTTTTCTATTACTTGACCATTGGGACTATCACGTAAATTTGAGCCTGCTTTGATATAAACATTTTTTTGTTCAACAGGACTATCTTGCAGTAAGGGTACATAGACATAGCCTGTGCTGCCATTGTATGTAAATTTGACCCAGCTGCCGACCAGAACGCCTTTGACTTGGTCACCTCTGATTACTGTACCGATAACTGCTCCGCCTGGGGTTTTTCTTACATTAATTGCACTTTTCGCATATCCGGTAATTGGCGGATTACTGGTTGTCGTTACGCTGTTTGCCACATAGGCAGTGCTTCCATTATAGGTAAACTTTAGCCACGCTCCTTCTATTGTACCGGTCACAAACAACGGCATTTTCAGGGTAGTTATCACGCTGCCGTTTGGTGTACTTCTGA
>JAAYNE010000078.1 GCA_012521015.1 Clostridiaceae bacterium
AGAAAAAAAGATTAAATATTATCAAAACTGATAGATATATTGCTAAATCTGATGATTTGCAAAATTAAATTTAGGTTTATTTTACAATTAAGCATCAATGTTGAATAAATATTGCTATATTTTAATTTGCAATGTATAGTAAGCTCCAAAGTAAATTTAGAGGCTTATTAGTATAAAAACAATCTGAGGTTAATAATGCAAAAAGAAAATAAGGACTCAAATATAACAACATCACAAACACATGAGAATGAAATGGCTCAAATAGAAAACAAATCAAATAACATTAATTATGGAAATAGCATTGAGCAGGGATTAAAGGACTTAAAAGCGGGCAAGATTGTTTTAGTTATTGATGATCCTGAACGTGAAAATGAGGGTGATTTGATTTGTGCAGCAGAATTTGCGACAACTGAGAATATAATGTTTATGGCAACTCATGCAAAAGGGTTGATTTGTATGCCTATAGCACCGGAATTAGCGGAAAAATTAAATTTTGTGCCGATGTGTGGAACGGAAAATAATTGTAATGAAGCGGCTTTTACAGTTACAATTGACCACGTTGATACCACGAGCGGTATTTCGGCAATTGAACGCTCGATTACGGCACGAGGTGTAGTTAGTGATTATGCGAAATCGGATGATTTCAGAAGACCGGGTCATATGTTTCCTTTGATAGCAAAACCCGGTGGAGTTCTAGAACGAGGTGGACATACTGAAGCTGTGGTAGATTTAATGAAATTAGCCGGCTTGAAACCTTGTGGACTATGTTGTGAAATGATGGCAGATGATGGAGATATGATGCGTACGTTGGAGCTTTTGGAGTTTGCTGAAAAACATGGTATTACCGTAATCAATATCCCTAAAATAATTGAATATCGCAAAAAAATTGAATCTGAAATTGAATCCGAAAACGACAATTAAACAATATGGCTAATAAAAAACGACTGTAATTGTTTTGAATATAAGAAAACCGTCAAACAATTTTTATAAAAAATATGCTAAAATCAATTAATGCAAAAAGAGAAACTTAATATAAATGGTATACGGAATTATCTTCGAACACCACTTGAAATAGGCAATTTAATTATAAAAAACAGATTGGCTTTGGCACCGTTGGCCGGAACATCGGAAGTTGTTTTTCGTTCAATTTGTAGTGAATACAATGTTGGATTGACGACGACTGAACTCGTGAGTGTGCGAGGTATTTGTTACGACCCGACATTGAAACGCAATTACCAATATTTGGTGATAGATCCGGATAAGGAAAATACGGTAGCAATCCAACTTTTCGGACACGATCCGGCGGATTTTAAACTGGCAACAGAAATAATTTTACAACATCCGATTTTGAAACAAGTCTCGATTTTGGATATTAATATGGGATGCCCCATGAAAAAAGTTATAAAAACAGGAGCCGGTTCGGCTTTGATGAAATCACCTGATTTGGCACAACGTATAGTTCAAGCAGTTTCAGAAGTTGCAGATAAATATAACAAGCCGGTCAGCGTGAAAATCCGCTCCGGTTGGGATCAAGATTCGCTTAATGCACCGAAATTTGCCAAATTAATGGAAGATGCGGGTGCAAAACTAATTACGATTCATGCCAGAACCCGTAATCAGATGTATTCCGGACAGGCAGATTGGAATATTATCGCACAAGTGGTGAATCAGGTTTCAATCCCTGTATATGGTAACGGCGATTTAACAGACATTGTTTCGATTTTGAGGATGTATCAGCAGACAAACTGTTCCGGTTTTGCGATCGGTAGAGCAGCTCAAGGCAATCCTTGGATTTTTACTAAGATATTGGATCCGGATTTTGAACTGACAAATCAAGAATGGTTAACAGTAATAAATCGCCATGTATCCTGCATGATTGAAAAATTGGGTGATGAAGCAATAGCAATTAGCAAGATGCGAGCACAACTATCTGCCTACTTAAAAGGCAAAAGACACGCAAGTAAAGCACGCAATGTAATTATGCAGTGTACAACAAAACAACAATTGTTTGAAATATTACAACAAATAGTCGCTGCTCATTAGAGCGAGTTGTAAATGAAATAGAATTGAATTTTAATTTAAGTTGCAATTAATAGTCGTCACTCACTAAGAAATTGAGGTTGAAATTCCGCAACATAGCATAGTATAATGAACAATGCGGTTTAGAAAACTGAACAGTGTGGTTCAGAACACGCAGATATCTTAACTTATAATGGTCATAAGTAATAACTTAACTTTAAAAATAATGAACGAGGGGGATCGGATATGAAAAATTATCCTGCTGACAAAATAAAAAACATTACCTTTATGGGTCACGGAGGATCCGGAAAAACTACAGTAATTGAAGCGATGCTTTTTAGCTCCGGTGCAATTCAGAGAATGGGTAAGGTGGAAAGCGGTAATACCGTTACTGACTTCGATGTTGAAGAAAAACGTCGTGGTATTTCTACCAATACTTCATATGCTACTTGCGAATGGAAAGATAATAAATTTAATTTAATTGATACTCCGGGGGACTTCGATTTTTTGGGTGAGCAAATGCTCGGTATGCAAGTGGGTGATGTAGTTTTGTTAGTTGCAGCAGCCAAAGACGGCGTTGCTGTGGGTGCTGAAAAGACGATCCGCTTAGCTACACAGAATAATAAGCCTTTAGCAATTGTAGTTAATCAAGTCGATGAGCCGAATGCCGATTATGGAAAAACTGTATCAGCTTTCCAAGATCAATATGGCAGCAAGGTCGTACCGCTCGTTTTACCAATTATGGAAGGCGG
>JAAYNE010000079.1 GCA_012521015.1 Clostridiaceae bacterium
TAATACCTCGGCCGAGGTATTAGAAAACCAAGCAGCATAGCAGTAACCATTGTGGCAAAGGAATTTACACCAACATTTAGGACTTGACTTATAATATAAAACACTTAATTAAAGAATAATTTATATTATGTTTTACGTTATTTTAAAGTATTAAAAATATTTAATTATACTTCTGAAATGGTTTCAGAAGATTTTTTATTCCTATGTGGTACATATTTATTAACATTTTGGGAGGTTTTATGCAAAATCCATATGAATTATTAAAGCAAACAGAAAAAGTTGTTCTCGCATATTCCGGTGGCTTGGATACTTCAGTCTTGGTTGCTTGGTTAAAAGAGCAAGGTGTTGCAGAAGTTATTTGTGTTGCCGCTGATGTCGGTCAAATATCCGATCCACAAGCTTTAGAAACAAGAGCTATTAATACTGGTGCCGACAAATTCTATTGTCTGGATTTAACTGAAGAGTTTTTGGATGACTACATCTTTCCCACAATGCAAGCCGGAGCAAAATACGAAAATGTTTATTTACTCGGAACAGCAGTTGCCAGACCGATTATCGCTAAAGGATTGGTCGAAATTGCCAGAAAAGAAAATACCGATGTAATCGTGCATGGTTGTACAGGTAAAGGCAATGATCAAGTCAGATTTGAATTAACGATTAATGCTTTAGCACCTGAAATGAAAGTTGTCGCTCCTTGGAGATTTTGGGATATCAAGGGTCGTTCCGAAGAAATTGACTACGCGGAAGCTCACAACATCCAATTAGAATTTTCCAGAGAAGAAGATTATTCAATGGATGAAAACATTTGGCATCTTTCACACGAAGGTTTGGATTTGGAAAATCCTGCTAATGTTGCAAATTTAGACAAAATCCTGCATTGGGTAACTCCGCCGGAAAAAGCTCCGGATCAAGCTGAAATTGTCGAAATTGAGTTTTTGCAAGGTAAACCGGTCGGTCTCAACGGCAAAAAAATGAATTCTGTCGATTTAGTTTATGCCTTAAATGAAATTGGCGGAAAACATGGAATCGGTATTGACGATATTGTGGAAAGTCGTCTGGTCGGAATGAAGAGCCGTGGTGTCTATGAAAATCCGGCAGGTTCAATTCTCTATTTTGCCCATCACAAATTAGAAACTCTGACAGTTGAAGCAAATACCTTGCATTTCAAATTGCCAATTGCTCATAAATATGCTGAACTGGTTTACAACGGCAAATGGGAAAGCTCTTTGCGAAAAGCTCTGGCAGCTTTTGTTACAGAAACTCAAAAATTTGTGACAGGAACCGTAAAAGTAAAATTGTACAAAGGTAGTATGCAACCGGCAGGTTTAACTTCCCCCTACTCATTATTTGATGAAGGTTATGCAACTTTCGAGCATGCTGAAGTGTATGACCATGGTGATGCCAGCGGGTTTATCAAATTATTCGGTTTATCCAATAAGCTTCAGGCAATGTTACAAAATCCTGAAAATAAATTAAAAGAGCACTAAAACAATGAAATTATGGCAAGGTATGCTCTCGGGTGAGCTAAATCAAAAAGCAGAAGAATTTAATGCATCTTTTGCAATTGATCAAAGAATGATCTGTCAAGACATTGATGGATCTATTGCCCATGCCACAATGCTGGGAAAAACCGGTATTTTGTTACAAAACGATGTTGAACAAATTATTACAGGTCTGCAAGAGATTAAGGGCGATTTAAAAAATAATTTATTAAAACTGGACCCGCAAGCTGAAGATGTCCACACTTTTATTGAGAATGAATTGACTAAACGTATTGGTGAAGCAGGTAAAAAACTTCATACCGCCCGTTCAAGAAATGATCAGGTCGCAACAGATCTCAGACTTAATTTGCGTTCTGAGATTGCTCAAATCACTGAACTTTTGCAAGATTACATTATGGCAATGTGCAGTTTAGCAGAACAAAATCTGACAACTATTATGCCGGGATATACACACTTACAGGCAGCTCAACCGATTACATTAGCTCATCATCTGTCCGCATATTGCATGATGGCTTTGCGTGATTTAGAGAGACTTGCCGACTGCAGAAAAAGACTTAATCAATCACCTTTAGGCGCATGTGCTCTAGCCGGTACAAGTTATCCGATTGATCGTCAATTGACTGCTGAATTGTTAAATTTTGAATCCGTAATGCAAAACAGTATGGACGCGGTAAGCGATCGGGATTTTATTCTCGAATTAAACGGTGTTTTGGCTATTATCGCGATCCACCTTTCCCGCCAGGCGGAAGAACTGATTATCTGGAGTTCACAACCTTACAGCTTCATTAGAATAGCCGATGAATTCTCAACCGGTTCTTCGATCATGCCGCAGAAAAAAAATCCGGATATGGCTGAGTTAATCCGGGGTAAATCCGGCAGAGTTTTAGGTAATTTAATTCAAAGCTTAACTATGATCAAAGGCTTACCGCTTGCTTATGCCAAAGATATGCAAGAAGATAAAGAATCAATTTTTGATTCTGTTGACACTGTGAAAATTTGTCTGGAAATAATGGCAAATATACTCTTATCCTTAACAATTAATCAGGATCAAATGCTGCACGCAACTGAATTAGGTTATTTGGCTGCTACTGATTTAGCAGATTATTTAGTCAAAAAAGGCATTCCGTTCAGAGATGCACATCATATGATTGCACAGTTGGTCGGAATAGCCGATAAGGAAGGAAAAACTCTCGCCGAGCTTCCGTTAGAAGTTTATCGTGAGATATCACGTTCATTTGAGGAGGATATTTTCGAGGTAATCGATATGAAAAATATCGTTAACGCTAAAAATTCTTTCGGTGGACCGGCTCCGGCAGAAGTCGAGCGTCAAATCGCTTGGATTAAACAAAAACTACAAGCTTTTTCAATATAAAAATTATAAAGAAATACGGATTAAAATTAAAATATTCAACATAAATATAAACACAATAATAAAAACATTGAAGGAGAAAATAATGAAAAAAACAATTAACAAAAAATCAATTTTATTTGTACTTTTAGCTGTTTTGCTAATAGTAAGCGTTGTTGCTTGCGGTAGCAAGAAAGACACAGCCAAAACCGGTAAAGCATTAAAAGACGGAGTACTTGATCTTGCTACCAATGCGCACTTTCCTCCGTATGAATTCTATGATGGTGAAGATATTGTCGGTATCGACCCTGAAATCGCTCAAGCAGTTGCTGATTATCTGGGTTATGAATTTAAAATTCATGATATGGAATTTAACAATATCATCGCCTCAATTGAAAGCGGAAAAGTCGATGGTGGAATTGCCGGCATGACCGTAACAGAAGAACGCTTAGAAAGCGTGAATTTTTCCGATTCATATGCTACCGGTATTCAATCAATTATTGTCACCCAAGATTCAGACATCAAAGGTTTGGATAATCTTGCAGACAAAATAATCGGAACTCAATTGGGTACAACCGGTTATATTTATGCTATAGATGATTTTGGTGAAGAGAATGTTCTTGCTTTTGATAAGGGTGCCGATGCTGTTGTTGCTCTCAACTCAGGTAAAGTTAATGCCGTTATTATAGACAATGAGCCGGCAAAAAGTTTTGTTGAAGCAAATGAAAATTTGAAAGTCCTCGAGACTGACTATTTAGTTGAAGATTATGCAATCGCTTTAACCAAAACCAATGATGCTCTCTTAGAAGAAGTCAACGAAGCTTTGACTGCTCTTGGAGAAAGCGGAGAACTACAAAAAATTATTGATAAATATATCAAAGCCGAATAAACTCAAATTTGGACTTTAGGATCGGATTGTCTCAAAATTTCGAGTACAATAAATTTTAATTTGCTATATTTCGATTTTTGAGACAGCCCCTTTATATCTACTTTAGTTAATTAGCAAACGAGAGAAACAATCTGCCGACTCAGCAGGTAGTTATCATACAAACGATATTAGGAGACGTTCATGGTAGTATCCCTACAAGTAATAGTAGATTTTGTTCAAAATAACTTTATCAAAGATGATAATTGGAAGTATCTAGCGAACGGTTTTTCGATTACTCTTCAAGTCACATTTTTTGCATTTTTGCTCGGTTTTGCTTTGGGAATTTTTTTAGCAATAATCAGAGTTGCTTGTAAAGATTTAAGACCAAGCTGGAAAACTCCTTCCGGTTTTTTAATTAATCTATTAAGTAAAATATCTAATATCTACATAACAATCATTCGCGGAACACCTACCACCGTTCAACTCTTAATCATGTTCAACGTAATTTTGGTTAATCTACATAATTTAAAAATTGTAGCTATTTTGACTTTTGGTTTAAATTCAGCAGCTTATATGGCTGAAATATTTCGCAGTGGTATCCAAGCCGTTAGTACAGGTGAAATAGAAGCTGCAAGATCACTTGGTTTAAGTTATTTGCAGACAATGTCAAGAATTGTAATGCCACAAGCTTTTCGTAATTGCTTACCTGCCTTCGGTAATGAGGTTATCACCTTGTTCAAAGAAACCTCTATCAGCGGTTTTATAGGTTTAGTTGACTTGACACGCGGAGCAGGAATCTTAATCAGCAAAACTTTTCGGGCAGCACCGCCTTACTTTGCTTCAGCACTGATTTATTTAATTGTAGTGCTAATTCTTGAACAGATTTTTCATGCTTTAGAAAGAAGAATAACTCATGATTAAAATCCGTAATTTATATAAAAATTTTGATGAGCTTGAAGTGTTGCGTGGTGTCAATTTAGAAATTGAACCCAGTGAGAAAGTTGTTATCATCGGTCCGTCAGGCTCCGGAAAATCAACTATGCTACGCTGCATGAACCTATTGGAAAAACCGACTTCCGGCGAAATAATTTTTAAAGATGAGATCATAAACGATAGTCATGTTGATATTAACAAAGTCAGAGAAAATATGGGTATGGTATTTCAACAGTTCAACCTTTTTTCTAATCTTAATGTTTTGGAAAATTTAACTCTGGCTCCGATCATGCGCCACCATTTAAAGAAAGATGAAGCTGAAAACAAAGCTATAGATTTATTAAAACGTATCGGTTTACCTGAAAAAGCAAACAATTATCCCAAACAATTATCTGGCGGACAACAACAAAGAATCGCCATCGCCCGAGCTTTAATGATGGATCCCGACTTATTATTATTTGATGAACCAACTTCCTCTCTCGATCCTGAAATGGTTGGTGAAGTATTGGAATTGATGACTGAACTAGCTGAAGCAGGTATGACTATGGCTGTCGTAACTCATGAGATGGGTTTCGCTCGCGAAGTCGCAAATCGCATTCTGTTTCTTGACGAAGGTTTGATCGTTGAAGACAGTTATGATCCAAACGACTTTTTTAGCAATCCGCAAGAAGAACGCACTCAACAATTCTTATCCAAAATTCTTTAAAGTAAACTTCTTATCAATGATTCGTCTTTAATAATATTCAAATGTTAACAGTCGAATTATGTGTGGCTTATAAAAATTCAAAAAGCTATGACTCATCTGTCTAAAATCGCAAACTCGGGCTAAGGCCCTCAAACAGTGCGATTTCTGACGACAGATTCGCTAAGTTTTTTAGAATTTTTACCACAAACACATACTTCGACCGTTATATTTCGAATTAATATCAGACTTCTCGTTGTTTATCCTGTGATTTTGTTGAATATTCTGATTTTTTTGCAATATAATCTCTAATAAACCGGTCAGCAAGATCCAAAATTTCAGGTGATAATTCTGGGAGATGACGGTCACGGCGAAAGAATGAAGCTGTTGCAACACCAATCAATTTTTGCTCAAAATCTTCTGCTGAACTATCAACCAGATCAACGATATTAGCACATCCAGATTGATTGATAACATATAAATTGATCTCAACCACAATGACTGTTTTTCCGGATTGAATAACTCTTGCTTTTCCTACTAATAAATCACCGGCAAAAACAGGCTGCAAAAAGCGATAACTTAGGTCAATTGTGGCTGTAGGTTGACCTAAGTAAATCATACAGTTACCGGCTGCCGTATCGGCTAAAGTCATCAATACACCGCCGTGCACCACACCGTTGGGATTTAAATGTTGCTCGGAAACCAATAGTGATACAACCGATTTCTGATGCTTGATCATTTCTATTTTTGCCCCTAATGCATTGGCAAAATGGTTTTGTTCCAAACGCTCAATAATCATTTGACGCAATAATGCATGAAATTCTCGATCAGATGTATCTATAGTCTTTTCTTTAGAATCTTGCAGATGAGATTTTGTATTATTTAAATTTTCAGAATGTTGCTTTTCCTTCACGTCCTACCACACCTTCATGATCAAGTCCGAGAATTTTGACTTCCCAAGCATTGCCTAAGCAGGTTTGGATCTTGTTTTTTATTTCTTGTGCATTAGCCTGTGAGTTGCAGGTGACAGTCAAAATTGACGGTCCTGCACCTGAAAGAACACTACCACACGCTCCGGATTGTATTCCAACGTTCAGTATTTCATAAAAATTAGGAATTAAACCTGCCCGATAAGGCTGATGTAATTTATCTTGTAGACCTAAGCTCAATAAATCGTGATTTGCATCGGACATACCTTTGAGCAAATAACCCAATGCTCTGATATTAAAAATTGCATCGGCACGTGATACTTCCGCAGGCAAAATACCTCTGGCTTTAGCCGTCTGCAAGCTGAAACTTGGAATATTGATGATAAAATTAACATCTGAACTCACACTCAGCTCTTGAGTAACGACTTGTGGCAGATTATCCGAATCTAAGATTGCAGCCAATTGTAAACCGCCAAAGACAGCCGGACTTAGATTATCCGGATGTTGCTCAATTGTTGAAGCAATCGCTAAAATTGCATCTTTCGTAAAAGGATTTACATTGTGTGTATTGTAGTCCGATTCAATTTGATCAGTGGAATATAGATATTCGGCAATCCATTGTGCAGCTCTCGCACCTGCAACATAACAGGTTGCTGAAGATCCCAGCCCCTTGGCTACCGGAACATCACTACGGATACATTCAACCTTGGTCGGAATTGGCAATTCAACATTGAACAAACGGCAATATTGAGCATAAGCCTCTAACATCGGCATTTGAGATGCTGTTCTTGTAGCAAGCCACTTTACCTGTTCTTCATAACTTACCGGTTGTTCCGGATTCTCCCAGGTAAAAGTAAACCAATTATATAGCTTAAACGCTATGCCTAAACAATCAAAACCGGGACCTATATTCGCACTGGTGGCAGGAATTCTTACTGTATACTGTTTCATAATATTTCCTTTTAATATACTCATACTTTTTTCAAAAATATTAATTTTTTTAAAATCATATCACTATACCGGCAACATTAAAACAATGGTTTTAAACAAAAGCCGTTCTATATATTTATCGATTAATGTTGAATGTTCTTAAAATCATTCTGCACCTACATTTAGTACCTTCGTATAACACCTTCATATATTATGTATATTGGCAAAAACTGCTTTTGCCATTTGATCTGCTGAAATGACTACTTCCTTATCTTGAGGTAATTGCCATAATTTGCTAACCGTTTGCGGAATTTCTTGTCCTGACAATTCAGCAATGACTTCGATTGATTGCCAATCATCTTGCGGGATTTCTCTATTTAAAGCTGATAATATTTTTTCCATAAACTTATATGGACTTGCTGTACTGGCTACTAAAGTCAAATCAGTCAATCCTGCTTTAGCAATTGCTGAATAGGCAACAGCAGTGTGTGGATCAATCAAATACTCATATGCATGATAAACCTCACTAATTGCAGTTGAAGTTTCATTTTCATCTGCCCAGGAAGCAGTTAAATCCAAAAAGTCAGTATCAATTTGAAATTTACCGGAAATATTTAAGTCCTGCATCAAAGATTTAATCCATTCATTATCCGGATTTTTTAAATATAAATAGCGTTCTAAATTGCTGGCAACCAAAATATCCATTGAAGGCGACGAAGTTTTGACTAAAGAACGATTACTATCATAAATTCCGGTTTGTAGAAAATCTGCTAAAACATTATTCTGATTAGCTGCTAAATGAATTCTTCCCAAAGGTAAGCCCATTGCTTTGGCATAACAAGCAGCTAAAATATTGCCGAAATTGCCGGTCGGTACCACAATTGACATCGGCTCGCCATATGCTAAAGAATTCGCTGCAACCATTTGCAGATAGCTATTAATATAGTAAACCATCTGAGGAATCAGGCGTCCGATATTGATCGAATTAGCAGAAGATAAAGCATAACCGGCTGTTGCCACCTCAGCAGCGAATTCCTGATCAGAAAATAACTGTTTTACACCACGTTGACAATCATCGAAATCACCTTGTAAAGCAATAGCTCTTACATTATCGTGTTCACGACACAGCATCTGTCTTTTTTGAAAAGAGCTGACACCATTATGTGGATAAAAAACTATTACCCTGAAATGTTCTACACCGGCAAAACCCTCCATCGCTGCCTTGCCCGTATCACCTGAAGTTGCAGTTAGAATTAAAATATCTTGTTTAAATTGGAGTTGCTCCTTGGCAGCCTGCATCAAATGCGGCAAAAATTGGAGAGCCAAATCTTTAAAGGCAAGAGTTGGTCCATGCCATAACTCTAAAAAACCGGTCTGAGCATTAATTCTGTGAACCGGAACAATTTGCGGATCATCAAAATTTTCACCATATGCAGCACTAACTATTTCCGCAACAACTTGATCAGTTAAATCGGAAAAGAATATTTTGAAAACTCTTTTAGCAATTGTCTGATAATCTGAGCCTTGCCAGGTGGCAAAATCAATTTCCGGTAATTCTTGTGGTACAAAAAGTCCGCCATCCGGTGCTAAACCTTGAAGAACCGCTTCGGAAGGTGAAAAGAAGTCACTATTATTTCTGGTGCTGTGATATTTCATTTTATCCTCATATGTCAGTATGTTGTTTAGTCATAAGAATAGAAGTTCTTACTCGCTTCGCTCGGATTGAATCGCGACATCTCTTCACTTCAATATTCTAATGACTTGCAGAATCGTCATGGTTTTCCCGGAAAAATTCATTATAAATTGTAGCTACTGATTTTTCAAAATCATCATTTGCAATACCAACAATAATATTAAACTCACTTGAGCCTTGAGAAATCATACGAATGTTAATTCCCGCATCTGCTAATGCTCCGAATACTCTTGCAGAAACACCGGCACGCATTGCCATATTTTCACCTACAACCGCTAACAATGCCAAACCCGGCGTAATATCTATACGGTCAGGTGAACAATAGATATCTATTTCTTCCAGTATTTTTCTTTCTTTGCCTTGCATGCTTTCTTCGCGCACAATTAATGATACAGTATCTATTGAAGACGGCATATGATGAATCTGAATTCCATTGGTTTCAAACACTGAACACAATTTGCGCAAAAAACTCACATCCTCGGTCATTCGATATTTTTCTACATTGATAACCATAAAGTCTTTTACACCGGCTACTCCGGTTAGAATCGGATCTGATTTCGTTCTTTTAGCCCTCGGTAAAATCAATGTGCCCGGATCATTGGGCGCATTAGTATTAAGAATATGAATCGGAATACCTCTTTGTCTCGCAGGAAATATGGCCTCATGGTGTAAAACTGCAGCACCCATATAGCTCAATTCACGCAATTCATCATATGTTACAATTCGTAAAGGCATCGGATTATCAACAATTCTCGGATCAGCTGCTAAAAAACCTGAAACATCTGTCCAGTTCTCATACTTTTCAACCGAAAGTGCAGAAGCTACAATAGAACCGGTAATATCCGATCCGCCTCTGGAGAAAGTAATAATTGAACCGTTCTCTTGGGCGCCGTAGAATCCCGGAATTACAAAACAGGAATCTTTAATATTTTCTTTAATTAAAATACGAGTAATGTTCTCATCGTATTTTCCATTTTGATCAAAACGAATTATGTCAGCCGCATCAATAAATTGATAATCAAGATATGCTGCCATTAATTTTGCCGAAAAATATTCGCCGCGGCTGGCGGCATAATCTCTAGAAGTTCCCGCAATCAGCTTTTGTTCAACTTCATCCAATTCAGGTTCAAGATCAATCGTCAAATTCAAATCATTTTGAATTTTTAAAAAACGTTCTTTAATTGAAGCAAAAACCTCTTCACCGCCAATCCCGATTTCCATTAATTGATGGCATAAATACAGCATGTCGGTAATTTTATGATCATCAGCAAAGCGTTTACCAGGCGCAGACACAATCGCAATCTTTCTTTCACTATCTGCCATAATGATCGATTTTACTTTTTTAAACTGGGAAGCATCAGCACACGATGTTCCACCAAATTTTGCCACTTTCATTTTTTATCTCCATTTTTATTATAGTTTACTAAGCTTATTCCTGCTACCACTAAAAGTAAGGCAGCTATCAAGTTTATTCTTAAAATATTTTCTTTTAAAATAAGAGCTGAACCGATCATTCCGACTACAGGAATCAAGCTCCTAAACATACTCAATTTTGAAACAGATTTTCATCGGCTGTAAGTCCATATGAATCCGTTACAGGTAAAGCAAAAATTGTAACAATATGACTATTCTGTTCATCTAAAGCATCCAACAATGTTTGACTAACTTTTAATGTAATATTTGCATCAACTAAAAACCAAATCACTTCTTTTTCCGGTTGAAGTCGCATTGATTTGCTAAGCCAAGTTCCCGCCCTTGCATCACGACCATGCAAGATTGTCGCACCGGTTGAACCGGCAGATCTTGCTAAATCAATGACATTTTCCGTATAACCACGTTCTACTACACAAAAAATTAAATCTTTGTGCTCACCTGCAATTTGATCCAAGGCAACCGTACAAACTTCTTTTTGATCAGCAGGAGCAACTTCTTGCTGAAGATGCTTGGACCGTATAGTTTGAATTTTATTAATTGAACCTAAAATCATAATACTTAAAACCGGTGTCATCGCAATCATTGCTATAATTCCGAATCCGTCACGCAGAACATCTGCTGTAGGAATACTGTCGGCTACACCTTGAGCAAAAGCTAAAACAAAAGTTGCACTCATCGGACCTGAAGCAACTCCGCCGGCATCAAATGCAATACCGACAAAGACCGGATCAACAAAATAAGACAATATAATTGCTATAGCAAAACCGGGCAATAAAAAGAACCATAGTTGAACCTGAGGTGACATAACTTTAACCATTGATAAAGCAATTGCAATTCCGACACCAATTGAAAGAGTGCCTTTCAAAACTTTCACCGGAATATTCCCCGCAGTGACATCTTCCACTTGTTCGCCTAAAACGTGAACTGCCGGTTCAGCCAATACAACCATCATACCTAATAAAAGCCCGAATATTGGAAGCATGCCGAAATACCTATCAGCCAAGCCCATGCCCAGAATGCGCCCCATATCCATAAATCCTTCATTTGCTCCCACCAGAAACAATGTTAATCCAATAATTGTATAGACCAGACCGCGAATAATTCTAACTATTTCTTTACGTTCAACTTTAAATTTGAAAAAGTTAAAGATAAAAAATAAAGCTGCGATCGGAATTAATGCTTTAATTGATTCAATTAAAGTATGTTGCAGAGCTGAGAAAATCGGAGACCACACTTCAGTTGAAGTGGCAAATTCTACTGCTTCACCATGAATGTTTTGTTGTCCGGAAATAACTGAAATTAACATTACTGCCAAAATCGGTCCGGCACTCATTGCACCTACCATACCAAAAGAGTCTTCTTCTGTCGTTTTCCCGCCTTTAGTCCGCGACAAACCGATTGAAATTGCCAGTACAAATGGCGTGGTTAAAGCACCGGTTGTTGCACCTGATGCATCGAAAGAAATTGCTAAAAACTCTTCTGAAACCTGGGTTCCTAAAACGAAAATTACCAGATAAACCAAGGTCATCATTATATTATATTTGAAATTACTGAGGATCCTGATCGAAGCAATCGAAATCAATACACCGACACCTACAGAAATCATTGTAACCAAAAAACCTGCATCCAGTGTTCCACCGGAAGCACTTTCTACTTGATCACCGAGAATTAAGATGTCCGGTTCAGCAATCGTAATTAAAAATCCGAGTGCAAAACTGAGCAGAATTGTTTTAATCAAACTTTTACTTGTTGCTATTTCACGTGCCATATGATAGCCAATCGGCTCCATGCTCTGATCTACACCCCAGAGAAAAATCGAAAGTCCGGCAAAAACCAGAAATGCACCGACAAAAAATCTTTGTACAACCGGAATGTCGATCGGGATAAATATCAAGCCCAAGATCGCTACAAAGATTACAATTGGGATTAAAGATTGAGAAACCTCTTTAGTTTTTGATTGTAGTATATTCATGTAATCCCCCTATGCTTGATAACCGCCTGTAATACGCGAAACAGGTAACACAAAAATGATTCCTTTACTCGGTTTATCTAAATTCATTTCAGTTATTAAACATTCTTTAATCGGCTCAACCGATTCATTTTTAACCAAAAGCATTACAATGTCTTTTTGCGGTTCAATATTGATTGGGAAAAATGATTCAGCAGGAACACCCGCACCACGACCATGGATAATCGTACCACCAACCTCTCCGATTTGGCGAACATTGCGCATAACTTCTCTGCCTTGTCCTTCATTTACTATTACAAAAATACATTGATAATCAAAACACTGTGGATCAAATCTTTCATTTTCTGAAAGATTGCTCAAGCGACCAAAACGACTGATCGGAATGGAAAAAGCTATCCCATGTCTTTTACGCTGAATATTGAAACTCTCAAGCATCATCTCATGAATAGCATCTTCAAATCTTGACTCAATCGGCAAAAATATAATTTCTTTTTGGGTTTCCTCCAGACCGAGAATTTCCAAAAATTTGTTGGAAACAGTTCCCTCACCGAGCATAACAACACCGCCCGTCAAGCCTAATATTCTCATTTCGCTTAGAACTTGCTTAGCCTTGCCGCGATTAAGTACACTTAAGAATAAAGATTGACTATTCATTAAATTCTCCTTTTACTGTCCTATTCGAATCATTGTCTACTCAAAAATTACTTACCGATATTACTGTTATTTGATTCCACCGAATAATCGGTTTTGATTACCAAAATCCTATTTACCATTCTTTGATTTCTTTACGTTTCTTGTATTTTTGCTTAAGACCGTGCCGCTTAGCCAAATTATTTTTGATGTCTGCTAAAGTCACGCCGCTTTGATTAAACAGTAAAGTCAAATGATAGAACAAATCGCTGGCTTCATTGATAATTTCTGTCTTGTCATTATTTTTGACAGCGATTACTGTTTCAGTCATTTCTTCACTGGTTTTTTTGAGGATTTTATCAATACCCTGTTCAATTAAATATTTCGTATATGAACCATCCTGTGGATTATCTATCCGATCTTGAATCGTTTTTTCTAAAATTTCTAAAGTAAAATAATCATCGTCAAAACAGCTGACATTCCCCAAATGACAAGTTGGTCCATCAGGTTTAACCCGAATTAATAAAGCATCCTGATCACAATCAAGACACATACTAATTACATGCTGAATATTTCCACTGGTTTCGCCTTTTTTCCATAGCTCTTTTCGTGACCTGGAATAAAACCAAACCACTTGATCTTGCACTGTTAAATTATAGGCCTCCTCATTCATAAAACCGTTCATTAAGACTTGACCGGTATTATAATCTTGTAAAATCACTGAAAGCAGGCCGTTATTTTTTGAAAAATCAGGTTGCATCATTCGAATCTCATTTCTTTTCTTGTTTTGCTTTAATTATCCTTATATACGATATATAAAGGTGACAACGCTACAACTTTTTGCCATTATTTTCTGGCATAAGCCGCTTTGTTGCCACCTTTTCAAAATGTTTCAAATCATTTGGTGACAACGTTGCAACTTGTGTCACCGTTTTTCTAGCATAAGTTGTTTTATTGTCACTTTATATAATATCTCGCATTTCTACAATTGTACTTCAATTCCGGCTTCTACAAGAGCTTTTTTCAATTCCGGTATTGCAACTTCATTTTGATGAAAGATTGATGCAGCCAAGCCGGATTTGACAAATGTTTGTTTGAACAATTCTATAAAATCCTCTATCTTACCGGCACCGCCACTGGCGATTAACGGTTTATCCGTATATTTCACTGCTTCCTTGAAAAATTCCAAATCAAAGCCTTGTTTTACACCATCAAAATCAATTCCGGTAATTAAGAATTCACCTGCACCCAATTTGGTAAATTTCTCTAATGCATTAAAAACTTCCCAATTCGATTTTTTTGTGCCGCCATGGGTATAAATATAATGTTTACCGGTTTCAGAATCAAGTTGAATATCAAAAGCTATAATGATTTTTTCCGAACCAAATTTCGAGGCGGCTTCTTCGATAAAAAGCGGATTGTTCAAAGCTGCACTGGCAATACTCACTTTATCTGCACCGGCTTGAAGAATTCTGGCAACATCTGCCAAAGAAGCAATGCCACCGCCAACAATCAATTCAATATCAATCTCAGAAGAAATCGCGTAAATCAAATCAATATTAAAATCTGCACCGGTTTGAGTTTTGGAAATATCCAATATCGCCAATTTATCAGCACCGGTTTCACAATAATGCTTTGCCATCGTCAAAGGGTCACCCATTTCTTTTAGCCCTACAAAATTTGTACCTTTGACTACTTTACCGTCTTTCAAATCCAAGCAAGGAATTATTTTGCGAAAATTATTTTTTGTTTTCATACTATTTTTCTTTATTGCTCTCTATTATTATCTATATATTACCGTTTAGTGCTATCGATTATTATACTGCCCAATATAAATTTTCGGATTTACACTAAATAATATTATCCCAAAAATTTGGTTTATGACCGGCTTTTCCGACTATGGCTTCCGTTATACCCAGTTCAAACAGATGGTCGAGATCATCTTTGTTGCGTACACCGCCACTTGCAATTACTTTATGCTGCGTCAAATTATTAATTCTCGCCGTGTTTGCAAAATTCGGCCCTTGATCCATACCGTCTTTGTTTATATCTGTATAAATAATACCGGCTAACGAAAGATTTTCGATTAAGGGTAAATATTGATCTACAGTCATGCCACTATCTTCGGTCCAACCGTTAATAAAAATTTGGTTAATTCTCGCATCCAAACCAACAAAAATCCTTCCGGGATAAAGAACCGTCATCTCTTGAAGCCACTCTAAGTCCGTGATTGCTCTGGTTCCGAGAATAAAATAATCAATCCCTTGTTTTGCATAGTTTGCAATGGATTTAGCATTACGCAAACCGCCGCCAATTTGCAAAGGTAGATCCGTCAAATTTTTCAACTTGGAAATCAATTGCATTTCTTTCGTTTCTTGTGCTTTTGCTCCGATTAAATCAATTATATGAATCCTTGCAACTTGTTGAAATTGACTGTAAAACTCAATTGCTTCTTGAGGTGTACGTTGCATTAGAGATTTTTGCTGATAATCCCCTTGCCTTAGACGCACATTTTGACCGTCAATTAAATCAATCGCCGGAATAATCTTTATCATTAAGAAATCCTTTCATATTCTATGGCAAATGCAAACAAAAATTACTCAATAACCCCTTTAGATGATGGAACACCACCGTCAGTTTCACTTAGAGCAATTCTTAAACTTCTGGCAAAAGCTTTGAATATCGCTTCAATTTCATGATGAGTATTTCCTTTTTTTAGCAAATCAATATGCAAAGTCATTCTGCTATTCATCGCAACGGCATTAAAAAATTCCCCAATCAGTTCAACATCAAAATCTCCAACTTTTGCTGTGGTAAAATCAGCTTGGAAATTCAAATGTGGTCTACCAGACAAATCTAGGACAACCCTTGCCAACGACTCATCCATCGGTAAATAAAAGTAACCGTATCTTTGATAAGACTTTTTTGCCGTATAAAGTTCTCGAATCAGTTGACCTAAAACAATTCCGATATCTTCCACCGTATGATGAAAATCGACTTCCAGATCACCATCGGCAATCAATTCCAAATATAAATCTGAGTGGAAACTGAATAAGGTCAGCATGTGGTCAAAAAAACCAATTCCGGTATTAATTTTCGATTCAGCAGCTAAGCGGTCTTCTGCTAAACTTACTTCTATTGTGGTTTCTAAAGTCGAGCGTTTTTTATTTAACATCTTCACATCTCCATTCCATACTCTTACTCTTAATGTCTATATTTCTCTTTCCATTCAACAATTGCTTGATTCAATATCGAATAATCATCAAGTTTGATAATTGAATAACGTGCTGCATTTTTCAAAATTGGAACATCATATGTCCTGGGTAAAAAACCTTTTTCGATTAAATATTTTGCCATATCTACAGCTAAATCGCCATAAGTAAAAATATAATTAGCAAGTGACGGCTTGATTGTTATCAAACTCTCAACCTGAGCTAAAGCTCTCTCTAATTGTCTTTTGCTTTCAAATTGATAATTTTTATACTCAGATAATTTTTCTTTATCAGAAAATAATTCACTCGCTAAATTTAAAGATAAAGAATTCAAAGGGTACGGATGATTAATACTGTTAATTTTAGCAAAAGTTTCGCCCCGCGCAATTGCCAAGCCAATTCTTAAGCCGGCCATCCCATACACTTTGCTTAAAGTCCTTAAAACTACAATGTTATCACCTTGTGGCCTTTCATATTTCTCAGCAAAATCTATATAACATTCATCTAAAACCAAATACCCGCCAACCTCAGCCATTGTATCTACCAAGAGTTGTAATTCCTCTGTTTTAAACATTATTCCTGTCGGATTATGCGGATTGGAAATCAAAAACAGAGACGGCTTTTGCTCTTTAATTGCCTGGACAACTTTAGCAAAATCAAAAGAAAAATCCGGTTCACAATCAACAGTCAACAGCTCCGGTTTAATTTGTTCCGTATAGACTTTGTACATCACAAAATCCGGATTCAAACTCATGACACCGTTTTGACCGAGAGTCATTATGATTTTTTGAATCCACTCATCCGAACCGTTTGCTACCTCAATTTCAGACGGATTCAAATCATAAGCTTGTGCATAAATATTTATAAAACGTTGTCTTTCTTGATCAGGGTATTGATTATAATCAGTATTTTTAACAACCTTTATAATTTGCTCTTCACTCAGCGGTTTCAGCGGACTGGTATTACGATTCATTATGATCATGTTTTTCTCCAATATTTGATTACTTTTAACTATTTATGTTTAACTTCCTCAAATTTCAATTTTAGTTATTTTTTGATTTCTACCGACAATGAAATATTATCCCCTTTTACAACTTGTCTTTACGAATTTTTAAACTCTCTGCATGACAAAATAATCCTTCTGCTTCAGCTACTTCAATTGCCGGATCAACAATTTTGCAAAAAGTGTCCTGCGCAATATTGATAATTGCATGGCTGGTCAAAAAATCATTAACATTCAAGCCATGACTGAATCTTGCACTTTGATTGGTTGGCAAAACATGTGACGGACCTGCAACATAATCTCCCACAGCTTCCGGTGAATAATTACCTTGAAAAACTGCTCCTGCATACTTGATTTGCGGAATAATCTCTGCCGCAGCTTGATGTTGAATTGAAACATGTTCCGGTGCAATATAGTTGATAACATTAATCAAATCTTTTCTGTTTCCAACAATTGAATAGTGGTTATTTTGCAAAGATTGAGCAATTATTTCAGCTCTGCCTTGTGAAGCCAAAGCTTCTAAAGCTTTCATTCGTACTGTTTTCAACAAATCAGACGACTCTGCTACCAAAAAAGTCCTGGCTTCCGGATCATGCTCGGCTTGAGCAAACAAATCAAAAACTACTGCGTCCGGATTGGCAGATTGGTCTATATAAACCAAAATTTCACTAGGTCCGGCTATCATATCGATACCAACTTCACCGAAAACCAATCGTTTGGCATTAGCTACAAAACTGTTACCGGGACCGACAATTTTATCCACTTTGGGAATTGTTTCCGTGCCGTAAGCTAATGCAGCTATAGCCTGTGCTCCGCCGACTGTATACACATTTTCTACTCCACAAATATATAAAGCAGCAAAAGTAATATTATTCTCGGTATAAGTAGGAGTTACTACATGAATTTCCGAAACACCAGCAACTTTGGCAGCGATAATGCTCATCAAAACCGAAGAAGGATATAAGGCTTGCCCGCCCGGAACATAAAAGCCTACTCTTTCTAAAGGATGATAGACATATTGGAATTCACCCAAATCAAGATCTTGATGTTTAATCTTTGCTTCATAGGATTCTATTCGCTGTTTAATAAATTGTAAAGCATCTTGTAATTCAGGTTCCAAAGCTTCATAACTTGCTTTCAAATACTCAACGGGAACCCTGAATTCTACAATCTCTTGCTGATCAAACTTAGCTGTGTACTCACGTAAAGCCTGATCTTTATTTTTGCGGACAGTCTGTAAAACTTGCATTACTTGTTCGGTTTGCTCAAGATTAGTTTCAGACACAGCATCACTGAACACTAATTTAAAATCTTGACAACTGTAAATCGGTTTTAATTCAATCATTATGCAAAACTCCATTTTTCATCACTTGAAAACTATGAGCAATTCTCTTAAAGCATTGTAGTATTATTAAAAAATTTCTTTTATAATTCTTCTTTTCATTATTCAAGAAATTATTCGAAAACTCCAATCTCTTTCAAAAAAGGATAAATTTTTTCCTCTTTTGTATAAAAAGTTTGGCGATTAGCAATCAACCGTGCATGCACATCCATTATTTTCTCATACTCTATCAAACCGTTGGCACGCAATGTACTACCAGTTTCAACGATATCAACAATGCCGTCTGCCAAACCAAGCAATGGTGCTAGTTCTACAGAACCGTTGAGATGAATCAATGAAACCTGCTGGCGTTTTTCTTTGAAATATTTAAAAGCAATATTTCTAAATGTTGTCGCAATCGTTCGGAAACGCTCTACTCCCGGCAAACCACAAATAGAAAAATGGCATTCGCCGAACGGAAGGCGTGAAACATTCATAATATCGTATTCATTTTCCGTAATAATATCCAAACCGATAATTCCGATGTCAGCGCTACCGTTTTCAACATATATTGGTACATCCCTGCCTTTGGCGTAAATAAATTTTACCTCATTAACAATTGTATATAAAGAGCGCGACTTCTCATCTAAACCTGTAGAATACTGTTCCAAGCCCTGTTTTTCTAAATAATTCATAAAATCGCTCAACAAACGACCTTTGGGTAATGCGACCGTAATCATATTAAACCTCCGTCTTCAAGATTGAGAGCAATGCCGAATGCACTGTCATTATATTCACCACCACTTAAAAGAGGCGTATTGTAATTCAAAAAAACTTGAAAATATAAACCATTGTAATAGCTTTGAGGTGATCTAAACGACAGATCCAACATGAACTTAATCTGATGTTGTTCTGCTATGTTTCTAATCTGATTGATTAATTTCATTCGAATATCATCGGAAAATTCTTGTTGAATTAAATCAAACTGTTGACTGACTCTGGTCGACAATATTTTATACAGTGGATGATCCGCACCAAGTTTTTCTTTTAATGCACTCAAATTTTTATCATAAATCAAAAATCTGATTTCGTTATCCAAGTCATATTTTTCTAAATATAAATCAATCAAATAGTCATTATTAGTAATTAATGATCGCAAAACTTGATTCTGCTGTTCAGTCCGCTCCTGAATAAAATCCAAATGCAGTTTTATACTGTTGACAATCTCATCTGTACTTGGCTGATATAATTCAACACCGGCTTGATAAAACGAACGATAATTCCTGATTATCGGACCATAATAACAAAACAGACGATCAGCTAAAAAATATGCTTCATTGAAATTCAATAACGATCTGGTCCAGTCACTGCGAATTGCATACATTCGCTCATCACGTTCAAAAACAATGCTACTTGGCTGAAATTTCTTGTCTTCGATTCTGAAAGGCTCAACCATATTTAAATCAATCAATTTATAGCCTTGATCA
This sequence comes from Clostridiaceae bacterium, assembly GCA_012521015.1. GTDB lineage: Bacteria > Bacillota > Clostridia > Saccharofermentanales > DTU023 > UBA5436. The sequence goes on from JAAYNE010000079.1 coordinate 19,942, forward strand.
GCCATGAGTTTTGTATATTGATAACCCAGTAACATCCTATTTAAAAGTTCTTGATTAGACATTCTATTACCTCAAATTGTTGTTAATTAAAATTGAAATTATTTTAAATATAGTATATGCTTTATATACTTCATCACTTTATTGCGCTAAAGTGATGATGTCAAAAATAATAACAAACTTTTTTATCAGTAGCAAGCAAAAATAATCGACTCAATCAATTTAGGAGAAAATAATGCATATAGATAATTTAAAAGACAAATCTTTAGACAATTTGTTTAAAGGCATACTTGCTCTAAAGACTATTGAAGAATGTTATCAGTTCTTCGATGATCTCTGTACAGCAAGTGAAATCATTGCATTAAAACAGAGATTTCAGGTTGCAACTCTGATCAAGCAAGGTAAAACCTATTCTGAAATCGAACAGATTACCGGTACTTCCAGCGCTACCATCTCCCGTGTCAGACGTGCCTTAGAATACGGTAGCAATGGCTATAACACGATTATTGATCGATTAAAATAATGATTAATTATTTGCATTTAATAAGATTTCAATCCTAACGCTGATTGTTGATGAATAATAAAATTGAAAAAGGCGGTTGTTGATGAATAATAAAATTGAAGCTGTGATTTTTGATGTTGACGGAGTTTTACTTGATAGTATGCCGAGTTTAAATGCTTTACCATCTATTGTTTTGCAAAAATTAGGCATTGAACCGGAACCAAATTTAGGTCAGACTTTATTTGCTGAAACTTTTGAGACTGCATGCGAATATATGATTAAAAGATATAATTTGAAATATTCTTCAGAGCAACTATATGAGGCATTAATGGATTATCAAACAGATATTTATATCAACGAAATTATGCCTAAGAAATACGCCAAAGAAACTTTGGAATATTTAAAACAATCCGGCATTCCTATGGTGATTGCTACTTCAAATGAACGTTATCTCTGCGAAGAAGCGATGAAAAAACATGGTTTTTATGACTATTTTTCCGGTATCATCACTTCACCTGAAGTCGGGAATACCAAGGAAGAACCAGATATTTTTTATGCTGCCTTAGAATTACTAGGTAAGCCAAAACAAAATACCGTTTTATTCGAAGATGGTCTACATGCAATTATAACTGCAAACAATATGGGATTACCTGTAATCGGTGTTTTCGATCAAGAAAGCTCACATCTGCAAACCGAAATTCGAAAACGGGCAAATCAATACGTAACCGGCTTAGACAAATGGTTAGATTCCCCTGTAGCGAAAAATTTGGCTTTTTAGTTTTTAATTTTGGTTAAAGTAATGTCTGATAATTCCGTCAGCCAGACCAAATTTCACGCTGATTCTTGATCATAAACTGCACGAATGATTATTCTGGTAATTTTTGAATTCTCAGCTTGAACTATCATTTCCATTTTTGTACCTTGTTGATTACCCGGAATAATAAAATTTGATTCAGGAGAAAACGGATAATTTTTATAAAAATTATTTAAATCCATATTGTAATACAATGAATCCGTTTCACCCTTGGCTGATCCTAAACTTAATTTATCGGATTTTTCATTCAATTCTAATTGTTCGACAATTCCCGACCATGTATTACTTTCTAGATCACCAAATCCCTTGATAATTAAAGTTAATTGATCATATTGAACTTGCCAAAAAACTGCACCGGTTTGTAGAGGATCTTCCATTTCAATTTTTTCAATTTTCGGTTCCCCAAGAAGGGTATTTAGTTTATCACTATAATACATTTCTCTGACGCCATTGCTTGACCAAGACAATAAAAAATCATCTTCATAGTATAGATTCAAATGCTGGTTTTTAATCTTATCCGGATAAGGATCAGATACGGAAATTAGGTTATTAGTTTGCTTAAATGTACAGGTACGAATGTTATTTTGGTTTTTCGTTATAGTAGTTAACTCTTGATGATATTCAATAGAATTTGGCATCAATAGATAAACTACACTATTGAGCGGTTCAGTTTCAATACTCAAACGATAATAATTGATCAAAAGTTGTGCTTTGTTGTTCTCTATTTCAGAAATTTCATCTTCAACTTGTTCCGGATATGCTTGCAATAACAACCATGCCAACATATCTTTGTCCCGATCATTCAGAGCTTTAAAATAGAATCGGGAAAATTCATATATTTGATTAATTTCTTTAATCCAGTTTGCAGATAAATAGGGTTTGCCCTCCGCATCATGTTGAATTCCTATGATCGTTGAAACAACTTCCGTCTCCTGATCAATTTTATCATTAACTTCCTGATCATCTTTAAAAAAAATCAATTCATAATATTCCGTACTCTCCGCTTCAAGAGCCAAACCGGACAAGGTTGTACTGATGCTAATTGTAATCTGGCGTTTTAATTCATCAGGCACACGACGAAATTCGATGATTTCCTTTTTCTCCGGATGAGACATCGCTTCAATATAAAGTGAGAAATCATTGAGCGAAAGATCTATTTTACTCGACTCAGGTATTGCTGTATAGACTTCTTGGACACTGGCACTGTTATTAATCGAATCAATCATTGCTGACAAGAGTGAAATATCTGTAATTTCGCCATCGGCATTGGTATTTATTTTATAAGGAAGCTTTACTTTATTCTCAGTTCTATTATTTGTGCGAACAGAATTCGATCCTAAACTCAAACAGCCGGATAGTATTGAAAGCAAAATCAACACACTAGAAAAAATAGCTGAAACTCTTAATATGTTTCGCTTATTCCGTCCGCTTTTTTGTTTTTTTATTATTCGCAGTTTCATAAATCTTGTTTGTCTTGATATTCGCTCAATTTTTTACGAACTCTCTGGAGGGCTCCGTCCACACTTTTAGTTGAAACATTTAATTTATCGGCAATTTCCCGATATGTTTTGCCTTGCAAATATAAACTTGCAACCTGATCTTCGTATTTACTTAAATAATTCTGTAAAAAGTTCTCCAAGTCAATTTTTAGTTCTTTGTCTAATAACAAACTTTCCGGCGTTAGGGCTGACTCGTCAGATAAAACCTCAAAAAAAGATATCGGTTCATCTTCTGAGCTATTACTATAAGAATAATCCAAAGACAGGCTTTCATTCAACGGCTGATGTTTTTTTCTGGTAGCAGTCCTGATTGCATCATATAATCTTGAATCTACAACAGCTGAAGCATAGTTTTTGAATGGTACATTTTGCGTCGCATCAAAGCTGGAAATTGCTTGATACAAACCGATCATACCTTCTTGAATTAAATCCTCCTGATCGCCACCTTGTAAAAATAAACGTCTTGTTTTGCCGGCAACCATATTTTTATATTTTTTCAATAAAACTTCCATTGCTTGCTCATTATTATTTCTTATTAAAGTGATTAATTCTTGATCTGTCAATTCATCATATACTATATCTGGCATCGGATAATATCTTCTTCTATCTATTACAAATTAATGATTTCATTGTCTATTCGAGTTAACTATTGCCTTATCTGTTTCAGAATTAATCTTCACATCATATCTACTGCTAATTATTGCTTCAACTATTACAGGTTAAGACTTGCGTTGTTCTACAGCTTGAAAAACGATAATTCCTGCGGCAACGGCTGCATTCAATGAATTAATCTGACCATGCATTGGAATAGTAACTAAAAAGTCACAACGTTTTTTGATGTTCTCACTCATACCTTTTGCTTCATTGCCAATTATTAAAGCAATGGAGCCTTTGTAATCAACCTTTTGGTAATTTTCTGCACGATCTACTTCCGTGCCATAAATCCAAAAATTCTGTTCTTTAATCCTGTCAATGAAAGTTGCCAAATTAGTCACTCTGGCAATCGGTACAAATTCAATTGCACCAGCGGAAGCTTTTGCCACATGAGCATCAGCAGTAACTGAACGCCGTTCCGGAATCACAACCAAATCGATTCCAGCAGCTTCTGAAATTCGCAAAATCGAGCCGAAATTATACCCATCTTGTAAATTATCCAAAATCAAGATAAAAGGTTGTTTCCCTTTTGCTTTAAGTTCTTCAAGCAATACAAAAGGATCTACATAATTTTTCGGAGATACTTGAGCAATGATACCTTGATGTCTTGGAGTTTCTGCCATCTCCTCGAAAACATTTTTTTCTACTTCAATGATGATTGCACCTTGTTCTTTACATTCAAGAACTAACTCATGCAATCTTTGCTCACGACGTTGATTAGTTTTTACAACCCAAACTTTATTAATCGAACGTCCTGCACGTAGTGCTTCATTAATCGGATTACGACCTTCAATTCGGTCAAGATATTTTTCAGCATTATTTTCAACTTTATCGTTTGTAAGTTGATTATCTTTAGTCAAAATAAACTCCAAAGTATTATCTACAATGTATCAAATTCTAAATCCGGATTAGCTTTGCTTAACAGATCAAGTAATCTTTCGGTATCACCTTCAAGATAAATATAACCGATCAAAGTTTCAAATGCAGTTGCTTGACGATAGTCCGCCGGATCAACATTACGAGCGGACGGCACAGATAGGTTGCCGGCTCTTTTGACTACTTGAACCTCAGATTCGGACAAGTACGGTAACACTAATTGTAAAGCTTCAGCTTGAGCCTCCGCATTGACCAGTTTAATTACTTCACTATGTAAAGGACCGGCTTTTGCCGAATACAATTTTAATAATGACAAACGAATTTGCAGTTCATAAACCGCATCTCCGATATATGCCAAGGTTGAAATCGGCAAATCCAAGGTTTTCACTATTCATTCTCAACTTCCCGACTGATTTTAGGTCCTTGAGGAGTATCCTCAATTTTGTAACCTAAATAATTCAACTCATCTCTTATTTTGTCTGCTGTAACGAAATCACGTTTCGCTTTGGCTTGATCTCTCAATTTTACCTGTTCAAGAATCTCAGCCGGAATCTCTTCTTCCGCTTTCTTTTCTGCATCTAAGCCCAAGACAGCACATAATTCAACAATACAATCACGGGCTTTTTGTAGGGAATCGGCACTTAATTCATAATCTGTAGATACGATATTGACATGACGCACTAAATTAAAAATTGCAGCAAATGCATCAGGTGTATTCAAATCATCGTCCATCGCGCGTTTGAATTCTTCAACCGTACCGGCAATATAATCCAACAGTTCTGTAGATTTAATTTGATCAAATTCAGAATCTGCATTTGCAATTAGAAATTCTATATTCTCCACACTGCGTAAAATTCTCCGCCAACCATGAGTAGCTGCCATTAAAGATTCCTCTTCAAAATTCAACGGCATCCGATAGTGGGCTTGTAAGATGAAAAATCGCAAAACATCATAGCCATACTCACCGGATAGTTCTCGTACTAAGAAAAAATTACCACCGGATTTTGCCATTTTTACATTATCAACATTGATAAATCCATTATGCATCCAATAATTCACAAAAGGCTTGCCATTAGCAGCTTCGCTCTGGGCAATTTCATTTTCATGATGTGGGAACATCAAGTCCATCCCACCGGCATGAATATCGATCGTATCTCCTAAATATTTTTTGCTCATTGCCGAACACTCAATATGCCAGCCCGGTCTACCTTCGCCCCAAGGTGATTCCCAGGCAGGTTCGCCTGCTTTTTTTAATTTCCAAAGCACAAAATCACTTAAATTGCGTTTATCGTTGAGCAATTCAACTCGTTCTGAAGCCCCGGCTTCCTGATCATTAAGATCACGTCTTGAGAGTTTTCCATAATCGGCAAATTTGGATGTATCAAAATAAACTCCATCGTTTAAAACATAGGTATAACCTTTTTCTTCCAAAGTAGAAATCATTTCAATAATTTCCGGAATCGTTTCAGTTGCTCTCGGATGGTAATCAGCCCGCATTATATTGAGATTGTCTGCATCATGGTAATACTCTTTAATCATTTCATCTGCCAATTGCTTAACGGTAAGATTGCGTGATTGAGCTCGATTAATCATTTTATCATCAATGTCGGTGAAGTTTTGCACATAGGTTACTTTAACATTTTTATAGAGTAAATAACGACGTAATGTATCATAAACAACAAAAGGCCTGGCATTACCTAAATGGAATAAATCATAAACCGTCGGACCGCAAACATAAATTGTAATATGATTTTTTTGTTGAGGAATAAGTTCTTCTTTTCGTCTTGTTAAATCATTATATATGTGCATTAAATGCCTCCAAGTAAAATTAATAAAACCCTTAAAAATGCACTTCTTTTGAAACCTAGCCATCAAGACCAGGTGGGTGTCCTGCGGCGGTCTTTGACTTTACCGGAGGGCATAAGTCGTATTCCACATCGACTCCGGACTCCCCTAAAAACGTTGCAGGTTCAAATATGAAGCGACTTACATTCCAAGGGTACTTATAATATACAAAATAATACCTAACAGTTCAAGAATTTCTCTTTTTGTTGAGTCTTGAATTGTAAAAAATAGCAAAAATCAGATGATTTATCGTTGCTAATCGATGACTTGATGTTCGGTTGCCACAACCATAGCTCTTACTTTCAAACCTTGAATTAACAGAGGTTTCGCTGCTTCTAAAAGCGTAATACCGGTCGTTGTCACATCGTCAAACAATATTACGGTTACGTTTTCTTGCTTGATTTTACGTATAAGATAATCCGAATCAGGATTAATTATAAATGCATCTTTTAAATTCGTTTGCCTAGCCGTCATATTTCGCATTTCAGTTTGCCTTGCTGTTTCACGTTGACGAATCAAAAAATCAGGCAAAAATGTTATTTCCGAAAATCCGGCTATCAATTCAGCTATTTTAGCAGCTTGATTGAATCCTCTTTGCCTTAATCTTTTTTTACCTAAAGGAATCGGCACGACAACTGCTTGTTTTTTGTGATAAAACCAATATTTCTGCCACACCAAGAACATTATCGCAGCAAACCAATTTGCCAAATAAAGATTATGATAAAATTTATAATTTAAAAGCAGTCGATTGATTGGTTCTTGATAAGCAAATAAAGCTTTAATTTCTAGATCCGATTGTTCAAAACACCAAGTATTTTCCGGAAATAACAAGGGTAATTTGCTCAGACAATCTTTACATGTATGACGCATGAGAAATGATAAATGCGGATTAGTATTGCGATTTTTCAGTACACCTAAACGTAATAATTCACTCTGCCGAAAAAAGTTACTACCGGCAGAAAGATTACAGATAAGACAATTTTCCGCCCGCAAAAAATTCAACATCTGTCAGAGCTTTTGTGCAGCGATTTTTAATTGATCTGCTTTATCGGTTTTTTCCCAAGGAAGTTCTATATCCGTACGCCCCAAATGACCATAGGCTGCTGTTTGTTTGTAGATCGGTTTTAATAAATCAAAATCTTTAATGATGGCTTGCGGTCTTAAATCAAAATTCTCTCGGACAATTTTTTCCAAATCCTGTTCTGCAATCTTGTTTGTACCGAAAGTATCAACGAAAATCGAAACAGGTTTTGCAACGCCTATCGCATAAGCCAGCTGTACTTCGCAAGAATCAGCTAAACCTGCTGCAACAATGTTTTTAGCTACATAACGGGCAGCATAAGTTGCAGATCTATCCACTTTTGTCGGATCTTTACCGGAAAGAGCTCCTCCGCCATGCTTGCCGAATCCGCCATAAGTGTCAACCACAATTTTTCTGCCGGTTACACCGGTATCGCCTTCAGGACCGCCTATCACAAAACGTCCGGTCGGATTGATCAAAATTCTGGTTTTTTCATCGTACAAACCTGCCGGTAAAACAGGCTTCAAAACATACTCTAATACTTCCTGTTCAACTTCCTCCAGACTGCTTGATTCTCTATGTTGAGTTGAGATTACCACCGTATCAATGTGGACGGGCCGGTCATCTTCATATTCAATTGTAACTTGAGATTTGCCATCGGGTAAAAAGGTTTTTGCCTGTCCGGTTTTCCTTGCAACAGCTAATTGCTTTGCTAGTTTATGTGCTAAAGAAATCGGCAAAGGCATCAATTCTGGTGTATCTTTATTGGCAAAACCGAACATGATCCCCTGATCTCCGGCACCGCCTGATAATCCGTCATCCGCTTCGCCCATACGTTTTTCATATCCTTGAGCAACTCCTTGGGCAATATCCGGTGACTGTTCATCAATTGAAGTCAATACGGCACACGAATCAGAATCAAAACCTAATCGATGATCTGTATAGCCTATTTCCTGAATGGTATTTCTCACTACTTGAGGAATGTCTATATATGAAGTGGTTGTAATTTCTCCGGCAACAAAAACTAAACCGGTACTGACCATTACCTCACACGCAACTCGCGCATTCGGATCATCAGTTAAAGCCGCATCTAAAATCGCATCGGAAATCTGATCACACACTTTATCCGGATGTCCCTCCGTAACTGACTCCGAAGAAAAAAACATTTTCCTTGCCATATTGATCAACCTTTCTCCTATTTTTCGCATTTCTTATTATTTCTCGAAAGAATTTCTGATGATTTCTTGTAACTTTGTTATTAAAAAAGCCTCTCACCCGGAGAAGCTTTTTTGAACTCATCTCTCAGGTATTACCTGCCGGAATTGGCACCGTCTTACGGTTGCCGGGTTTCATAGGGCCGTTCCCTCCGCCACTCTAGATAAGATTAATTTATATTAACTTGTTTTTTAACCTAACATGAGATCAGCTAGCTGTCAAGCATTCAGATTTAGAAACTCTAGACTCTTTTTTATTTTTATTCTCCATCAGAACAGTGACTTGCTTTTTTCATATTTTTTCTTAAATCTACAAAATGTTTCACTATTCTCGCGTAAATCTTATCTGATCCTCTTCTTTTGTTTCCATAATATCATATGAATATAACAGTTCTTCTTCCCATTGCGGATTTTTCTTAGATTGTACATAGTTATGAATTGTATTGGCAGCGTGTTTCGCTTGTGAAACTGCCAAATTGACTGTTTTTGCACCGGTTACAACATCACCTGAAGCAAAAACCCCTTCCTTTGTAGTCATCATATGCTCGTCTACTATGACACGACCTTTCTCATCTAATTCGATTTCAGGCGATGTTGCCACAATATTTTTTTGCGATTCTTGCGAGATAGCAACAATAACCGTATCAGTTTCAATAAATTCTTCCTTGCCTGATCCGTTCTCAGAATTATCGATATAATAGACCCCTTCTTTCGTGATGCGAGTTGGAGTGGAATAAAACGAGAATATAACGCCATCCATTTTTGCCCATTCATACTCATCCCGACGACAAGGCATATCAGACTCACCTTTTCGATATAAAACAACTACTTCTCGTACAGATTGTCTGATCGCAGTTCGAGCACAATCCATCGCTACATTGCCGGCACCGATCACAACAACCTTGTCACCAAGATCGTATACTTCAGGTAATTTCAGAAAATTGATTGCATAATGGACATGCCCCAAGGAATCCCCGGGAATCTCAAGTTTAACTGGTTTCCAGACTCCTGTACTCATAAACACTGCATCAAAACCGTCACGTAGCATATCATCAACAGTTGTGGTCGGTCCGACCGTTGTATGTGGCTGAATTATTGCACCTAATTCACGCAATTTAGCTTCCAGGCGATCTAGAATTTTTTTAGGTAAACGAAACTCCGGGATACCGTAACGCATAATACCGCCAATTTTAGCTTGACTTTCATATATTGTTACTTGATAACCTACCCGTTGTAAATAGAATGCCAATGCAATTCCTGCTGCACCACCACCGATAACACCAATATTGCCGCTATACTCCTGTGTAGAAAAAAGATCAAGATTATCCAAACAATATTGGGCAATATAATGTTCAATTTGTCCAATTTGTACCGGTGTTGATCTGACGCCGCGGATACAATGACCCTGACAATACTCACTATGTGGGCAAACCAAAGAACAAACAATAGTCAAAGGATTATTCGTGAACACAAGATTACCAGCTTCTTTGATTTTTCCGTCAATCAAGAGTTTGATAAATTCCGGAATAGGATTGTTAATCGGACAAGCTTCCCTGCACTTTGGTTTTTTACACTGTAGACACCATTTGGCTTCATCTAAAATATTGAGCATATCTTACCCTACACTTTCATTCTCATATTTTTAAAATAAAAAAATATACACCGAGTCAATTTTGAGTTTTCAGATATTAGGCTATATCAAAAACCTAATCTAAATTATAAATAGAATACACCTTATTGTCATGTTGCTAAAAGTGATGATTGCTGTTCATTTGTATATTTTCTGAAATATTTTTTATGAATTTGTAAATTATATTTCTCCTTTTTTTAACTTTTTCCAAGTTTTATTAATATTTACCAAAAAAACAACTCTATGAAATTCATTTCAGATGTACAATAGTTTCAACTAAATTTTCAAATGATCTCACTTTATTAAATTTTCAAATTATCTCACTTCATTAAATTTTCAAATTATCTTGCGGTATAAGAATATCTTGTTAGTAAAATTAGTGTTGTTTTTTCGTCTTAGCAAAGTAAATCAGAAAAGTGAGAAGTAACCATGAGAAAAATTTATCTTATAGATCCGAATCAAAAATATGCAGAAAAACTACAAAAACGGCTTAATCCAAAATTAAGACCGATCGCAAAAATTAAGTTGTTGATTTCGCCGGCAGAATTAAGGGACGATTTTGATTTAGCAATTATTCATGCAAGCTATTTTCTCGATTATCGATATGTGCATCAATTGAAGAAAATTGAAAGCCTTAAGACGATTCGACTAAGTGATGGAATAACTCGTCTAGATCAACAACCATCAATCACAGATTCTACCGGATCCGATTTATCAATTTTATCACGTAGAACCACAATCACGGACTGGTTACATTGGATATTATACAAACTCAATAAAATCGAACAACAAATTGAAAGCAGACAAAATCAAATCCATTTACTTTTCACTTTTAACCAATATATTCGTCATCTATTTTTTCAAAAATGGATAATGGAACAAAATGCTGAAGGGAATAAAATTTTCGTACTACCAATCAAGCCTTTGTATTTATGGAATTATCAGGCTGATTTTCATATCGGACCTGATTTATCCGATCTTATTTTACAAATTGAACAAGATATCGAAATCAGTGAAAAAGATTTTGGTTTGATTTTCGAAAAACAAAAATCCGGCGTTTTCCTGTCTCGTAGTAATTCGGCTACAGACGACGTATTTGCTTATGAACATAAGTCTATCTTAACTATAGGGAAATTATTTAAAAGATTTATTACTAAACATGAAAAATCCAGCAGCGGTTTAATTGATGTTGAAGCTAAACCCTTTCATTTAGTTAAGGATTTGGCATCAGTTTGCGATGTATGTCATTTCGACTTAGGTGAAGAAGATAATTATGGAGTACGTATCGCTAAAACAGAAATCGCGACATTTTTGGCGGGAAAAAGTCCGACCGTCAAATTCGAACCGATTATCTTAAACAAATCAATCGAACCAATAACCCTGAATAAACCTTTCGTATCAACTGTACTAAATAAGTCATAGGTATAACAGGAACGATATACAAAAGTAGGATTCTACTCAACGACCTTCTTATAACTATTATTAGACAGGACGTTAATTACATCAACCAGAAATCGAAAAAAGGAGCTTTTTCCGCTTCTAAAACTATGATAAGAGGGATAATAATATGTTAAATCATCAAGCCCGACAGCAATTCATTGAGCATTTGGTTGCCAAGTATACAGAAATTGATCGTCTATCAGACATTGAATTAAAGCAGCTATTGACCAAATTAGTCGCTGAATATCAAGATATGTCTCAATTCAACCTGCCGGAAAGAAAATTATTAATCAATCAATTATTTAATACAATGCGCGGGTTAGACTTATTGCAACCGTTTGTTGATGATAATTCAATTACCGAAATCATGGTAAACGGAACGAATGCTATCTTTATAGAAAGAGATGGTCAAATTTATCAAACAGCAGTGAAATTTGACCATGCCGATCATTTAACTCATGTCATAACCCGATTTTTCGGCAAAGCCAACCGTTTAATTAATGAACAAAATCCGATTAACGGTATGCGTTTAGCCGATGGCTCACGGATTCATGCTGTTCTGCCACCTGTTGCACCCGAAGGACCGGTTATGAGTATTAGAAGATTTACGGGAATAAAACCTCGTTTAGAGTCTTTAGTTGAACACCAGACATTAACAGAACATGCGGCAAATACATTAGTTGACTTTGTCCAAAATAAAAAGAACATCTTTATTTCCGGTGGTACCGGAACAGGAAAAACTACTTTTCTCAATGCACTTTCAGCTTACATTGGCAAAAAGGAAAGAATCGTGACAATTGAAGATCATCTAGAATTGGATTTACAAGAAATCGACAATCTTGTACGTTTAGAAGCCAGAGAATCAGGACCGGACGGTCAGGGAGCTATTACGCTTGACCAATTAATTCGTTCTTCACTAAGGCTAAGGCCGGATCGTATTTTAGTCGGAGAAATAAGAGGAAGTGAAGCCTTTGATATGATTCAGGCTATGAGTACCGGTCATCCGGGTTCAATGTCGACCGGACACGGAAATAACAGTTTGGAAATGTTAAATAGAATCAGTTTGATGATTTTGATGTCTTCCAGTTTGCCTTGGGACGCTGTCCGTAGATTAGTTGCTTCGGCACTTGACGTAAACATTCATTTGACCAGATTACCTAACGGAAAAAGAATTGTTCAAGAAATCAGTCATATTAAAGGATACGAAAATCAACAATTCCAAATAAAATCTTTATACAGTAGGCAAGGAGATGATTTGATATGTCACATTTAAAACAGTTTGCAAAAATGATATTACCTGCTTTGCTTTTTGTTTATTTATCATCTTTGACTTGGATAGATTTGCAAAATCAAAGTATCCTTATATTATTTCTTGCAACTCTGATTATCTGTTACGGTCTGACCAAATTTGTTACGGGCAGAAAAGCATCTGCCAAAATTGAACAGTATAAAATTCTACTTGAATATCTGAGCAGTCGGCTAGCGGCCGGACATACCTTGGAAATCACATTGATGGAAGCTTCAAACCGTCTCCAAGAAGAATTAGGACGTAGGAGTGTTTTGGCAAAATGTCTTAAACAGTTAAATCAAGGCATGAAGGCTCAACTTGATTTGGAACGTTGTTTATTTAATTTGAAAAAGCAATTTAAATGTAAAACCGGTGATGCTTTCTTCGATGTCTTACCTTATCTTAATCATTACGGTGGGCGTTTGGATATTTTCGTTAAACAAACTCATCGAACTTTAAATGCGGAAATCCAAATGCAAAAAGACATTCAATCAGAACAAAATGCCCAAAATAGTGAGGCTATCATTCTTATGTTTTTGCCCTTTTTATTTTCACTCATTTTAATAAGAAATAGTTCTTCATATGCAGATTCATTGTCTGAAGTCAAATGGAGCAGACCATTATTAGCAATTATTTTCTTGATCGCCCACTTGGCAATCTGCGGGACTCTGATTATTTTTGCACAGAATCCGGCAAATTTTAAAGAAAAAGATGTTTTTATTAATTTATCAGGCAAAAAACCAAAATCAAAAATCATGACATTTACTGCTCAATTAATATTATCTTATGCGCCTGCCAAATTCGGTTATAATTTAGCCGAAACTGTGAGGATTTTGTCACAAAATAAACCGCATGCTTGGCTAATTTTTCTTAAAAGAAAAGTATTTCTCACCTTTAGTCTTACATTGATTGCTGGCGTGTTTTGTCTGCTGAAGATAATACCTTGGTCCATTTTATTACTCACCCCGCTATTTTTTTGGTTCATTCAGGATATTGATCTTTTGCAAAGAGAAAATAAGTTGAAACAACAGATCAGAATTGAATATCCTACCTTTTTAAATTCAATGGTTGTGCTCTTGCGTAGTGGAATCAGTCTTGACCGTAGTCTGAGGCTTATGATCGATTCATATCAAAACAGTATCAATTCTCAACTTAAGTCCGATCTTGCCCAAATCAAACATTCTTTGAGTGTGGGAGAAAGTGCATATATTGCAGTATTGCAGATAACAGATAATTTGCCACAAGAAGAAATTGCCTCTGTTTTGCAATTAATGGCACGTTATGATCGAGATGGAGGACAAGAAATATTGGATATCTTGGATTTACAAGCTAATGCAAGTTGGCAATTGTATCGTAATGCAATGCGTCGCCGTTTACAAACTAAAAATATGGCTTTGTTATTACCAATGGCAACGGATTTATTTATTGTAATTATAATGGCAATGTTACCTGCCGTTGCCAGCATGAGTAATTTGCAACTTTAATTTTAGAATTTATTTTTATCTTTACTTTTTTAGATTTGAGTAGTTGTACAACATAAGCAATTTACAGATTTTGTTTAGAGAACAGGAAAACAAACCAATTTTTATTAATCGAACAAAACAGAAACAACGAGAAACTAAGTTAAATTTTATTAATTAAGCAACGCAAAAAAGAGAAAAAATTTTTTATTAATTAAAAAATCACTATTTAGCATTAAGAAAGGAAAAAATATGTTAAAAATCAAAGACTATCAACAAAAACTAAAAGACGAACAAGGCTTAGGCACATTAGAAATTGTTTTAATAATTGCCGTGCTGATTGCAGTTGCCTTAATATTCAGAACCCAATTATCAAGATTTGCCAGAAGTCTGATAAATAAGGTGTTCGATTATTCAATAATAGACGATATCAGCTATTAATAGCAAAATGAATCAATACATCCGTTTAGATATAAAAAAAATTGAACAAATGCAGGAGTTGGAACTTCTGCATTTGCTGCAACTCAACTTTGATTTTTCTAATGAATTTATCAAAATTTCTGATTCAAAAAACAAGCTAGACTATCTCTTGTTTAACATACCAATAGGTAAAAATATAGTATTTGACTGGTGCGAATCTGAAAAATTCAAAACTGCTGATAGCAATCTGCAAAAAGCTTTTTATTTTGTATTATTGAAAGTTATTACAGATAATTTATCCGAACTACATCAACATTTGCTAAAGCCTAATCTCAATTTAATTCGTCCCGAGTTAATTACTTTTTGCCAAAACTATGCAACTATAACAAGAATTCAATGGTTGGTTTTACCCTCAGATTTGCAAATAGGAATACCTGTTTCTTTAATCAAGCAAAAATCCGGCAATCTGTGGAATTATATTTCAGATAGTAAAACCGAATTAAAAAATATTGTAATGAGTCATTATCAATTGGTCGCAGAAGATCGTTATAAAGAAGCTAGAGATTTATTAAACAATAATGTTAAGCATGAATTATTAGTAAACCACTCTGTAGACTTTGAACCAAAAGCTGAAAAAATAAATAGAAAACCTAAAGCAATAAACAGAGTCAAAACTAAAAGAAAATCAGAAACAAGGAATATTTCAAAATCGATAGGAGAAGTAAAACCACATAAAAACAGCTTTATTAAAAAATTCATGAATCGCCTAAAAAATGCAAATAGATATAAAAAAACTGTCCCGAGCGAGACAACGGTTCCGCTTAATCCCCAAGATGATCTGTTTCGTTTAGCAATGCTATCAGAAGGACCACCAGGAACGCTTGCTGAAAGTGAAGGAATCCGGGCATTCGTTCTAGTAGATGAATTTTTGATCGGTAGAGATAGAATGATTTGTGACTTGGTTTTGACTCAATCAACTATCGGCAGAGTACATGCCAGAATTTCTCGGCATGGCAGCCATTATTTTTTGGAAGATCTTGGTTCTGCCAACGGAACTACTTTAGACGAAAAAAAACTCAACAAACATCAAACCTATCTGTTACCGGATCAATGTCGTTTGAAGTTTGCTGATCGAACTTTTTATTTCCATGTTGAATAGCTATCTTTCATCATGACAGAAATTGATTCCGAAGTATCTCAGAATCTTGGGATCCTGCAAATTCCGGTTTGCTGTGCTTTTGCTTTTTAAGTCAATGTCCCAAAAAAGGAATGTCTTTTTTTGACAATCTCTACTAAAAGGTGTCAATGCGATTACTTTGTACCAAATAATCGATCACCTGCATCCCCTAAACCCGGAACAATATATGCATCTTCATTTAAACATTTATCTTTTGCAGCACAGAAAATCGGGACATCGGGATGAGTCGAATGCAGATTTTCAATACCTTCAGGGGCAGCGATAACACACACAAATTTAATTGAAGTAATATTGCGTTTTTTAAGTTGACTCACAGCATCTACTGCCGAAACACCGGTTGCCAACATCGGGTCTAAAAGAATTACATCTCTGCTCTCGACATCTTCTGGTAATTTGCAATAATATTCAACCGCTTTTAAAGTTTCCGGATCACGATATAATCCAATATGGCCTACTTTAGCCATTGGAATCAAATCCAACATCCCATCAACCATGCCCAGACCCGCTCTTAAAATCGGAACGAGAGCAAGAGTTTTTCCAGCAATTATTTTTGCTTGAGCAACAGCCACGGGAGTTTCAATTTCAACAGTTCTTAAAGGAAGATCCCGTGTAACTTCATATGCCATCAAACGTGATACTTCGGTTGTTAATTCCCTAAATTCTTTAGTGGCAGTATTCTTATCACGCATTAATGAGATCTTGTGTTGGATTAAAGGATGATCAAAAATAAAGACGTTTTCCATCTAAACCTCCTAGAAGATATTTATCTTTGGTTATTTTAACGAATTTAGTAAGTATTAACAAGAAATTATTGTATCCAGATTTTAGGTTATAGAATTATTGCTGAAAAAATTACTATCAGAAAGCTAAACAAAGTCCCGATTAAATAATATTCTCTAAAAGCCGGACTTTTTATTATTTTTTCATATCTTTTATCTGCCTGCATTTTTTAAACTTTTTATGTTCTTTTAATTCAGACATTTGCTTTGTTTGTAAGTAATAATCGCCCAGTAAATGTGAAATCAATAATATCATTAAGAACTTTATATATTATTTATAATCTTTCCTTTTCTATATATTCATTTAAAACTTTAAAAGAATCTTTCAATGAATAAAACTGACTACTTTCAAGGGATCTACTTATCGTTGATTGTACTTTGCCTAATTGTTGTGCAGTCGTTTGTTGCTGATAATTATTCTCAGTATAGACTTTTATAA
Organism: Clostridiaceae bacterium; assembly: GCA_012521015.1. Taxonomy (GTDB): domain Bacteria; phylum Bacillota; class Clostridia; order Saccharofermentanales; family DTU023; genus UBA5436. The sequence goes on from JAAYNE010000079.1 coordinate 37,018, forward strand.
CCTGAACTTGATTCTCTGACCAATTATTTTTGATGATACTTATCAAAGAAAACAGTGCATTTATCAAAGATAAATTAGTATTCTTTTTTCCTATTTTATGATTAGTAATAACTCTTTCCTTTTTCTTTTCAGATTCTTTTATTTGCTCCAAATTATACCTTGCTATACGATACGCTTCTCCATCAATTAAGTTTGAATTTTCTTTATATATAGCAGTATCTATGGAGCCTATACCCATACCAAATCTTATTTTCAAAGGATATAATTTTAATTCTAATCCAATTAAAATCTCCATTATTTTACTTCCATTATGAAGTAATCCTTGAAATGAATCACCTGAATTTATTGTAAAATTAGAAGATATTGAGTTTTTATACTTTTTGTTGATCTTATCTATAACCTCTAAAAATTTTTCCTGAGTAAATGTTCCGTTACAGCTCTGTCTAGATTTTTTTATATCGGCTATTACAGCTACATAACTTTCCATACAACCTCCTGCTATGAATTTTATATCTATCTCACAATTATTATTTGAATTTAATGGCAAATTTTCTGATAACAGGAAATGCTCCAATTAGAAGCAAACTTCTAAATTTCAGAAAAAACAACAATATTGGAAGTTCAGTTCCAATTTTAACAATTTGAGAATTAAGAATATTTTTAAATTTTAGCCTATATTCATGCTACATAAGAGCTGAATTTGTAGCGTAAAAGTAAAGTTTTTAAATAGTTAACTCATATAGTGAGTTTTATAAATTTTTAATATTAATAAAACCAACTTCAATCCACGCACTCCAAGCGGAGTGCGACGACTTGACCAACAATCGAAGAAGATGCCGAGCAAAACTTCAATCCACGCACTCCAAGCGGAGTGCGACTGCTTTTTATGCATTGAGTATAAACCGACAAAATACTTCAATCCACGCACTCCAAGCGGAGTGCGACTCCACCATGTAAGCACTTTTAGCTGTTTCTTTGAACTTCAATCCACGCACTCCAAGCGGAGTGCGACAATCTGTGCCGGAATCGAATATTTCATCATCTGCACTTCAATCCACGCACTCCAAGCGGAGTGCGACACTCTCATAGTGTCTATGCACGTTACTTTCATTGTACTTCAATCCACGCACTCCAAGCGGAGTGCGACACAACGCTTAAAGGAGGTGACAAAATAAATGAGACTTCAATCCACGCACTCCAAGCGGAGTGCGACTCTCCTTCTTCAACATCAACACCGAATTTATCTTTACTTCAATCCACGCACTCCAAGCGGAGTGCGACACTAGCCCAAAGAAGCGGTCAATTATTACAGATTACTTCAATCCACGCACTCCAAGCGGAGTGCGACTTGTTAGTGGTTTTATTACTCTGTTATTTGGTAATTGACTTCAATCCACGCACTCCAAGCGGAGTGCGACGTTATGGATAAGCTGACCGCTTTAAATAACACACTTCAATCCACGCACTCCAAGCGGAGTGCGACGGTATCGCTATTGCGTAAGTAAATAAAGCACCCACGACTTCAATCCACGCACTCCAAGCGGAGTGCGACCAATTTGCATTTCCGTATTAATTTCTTGCCCAAACTTCAATCCACGCACTCCA
>JAAYNE010000080.1 GCA_012521015.1 Clostridiaceae bacterium
ATAGAAAGTCCTGTTTCTCTGATTCCTGATTTTGCCGGAAGTGACAAATTAGTATCGGAGTGGACAGACGATTATATTGAAGATGTAAGTATTATTCACGATAATTCTCTTGATTATGATGCTGCGGTAACAGCCGGAAGAGAGCCGATATCAGATGGCAGCGGCGGCTATTATGTAATAACTAAATACGATCAGTTGGACGAGCCTTCTACTGTCAAGAATACCGTTGTGCCTGTTTTGTCGTTTATTTGGGCGAGTGGTGTAGTTATTTTACTTATGTATACTGCTATCAGTTACTTGAATCTGCGCCGCAAGCTCGATACTGCTGTTCTCTATCGGGACAACATTTTTCAAAGTGAGCATGTCAGTTCGCCATTTGTTATGGGTATCATTAAGCCAAGAATTTATCTGCCATTTAAACTGGATGGACAGAATATGGAATACGTTGTCGCTCATGAAATAATGCACATCCGCTATAAAGACTATTGGTGGAAGCTTATCGGTTTCTTAATATTTATGATTCATTGGTTCAATCCTCTGGTGTTATTAGCTTATGTATTGCTGTGCCGAGATATTGAGCTTGCCTGTGATGAAAGGGTTATTAAGGAACTTAATAATGAGCAGAGAGCCGATTATACTGAGGCGCTTGTAAATTGTAGTGTAAATCATCGTGTTGTTAGCACTTACCACCCTCTTGCCTTTGGCGAGCTTGGTGTAAAAGAAAGAGTGAAGTCTGTAATGAATTATAAGAAGCCTGCATTTTGGATCATTATTCTGGCAGTGGTCGCCTGTGTGGTTGTTGCAGCTTGTTTCCTGACCAATCCACCTGCCAAAGAAGCTGCTCCACCTGATATGAAAGCTGACTCATCTGATTCACCCGCTAAGGAAGATGATTCATCTTTCCCTCCCGGTACACAGTCCAAAGTTTTTCAAGCCAGAATACTTGATATTTATGACGAACTATTTCTTGTTGAGCCGGTGCAAGGAAGTTCGGAACTAAATAGCGCAGACCAAATTGAACTCCCTATGAAAAATATGGACCCTTCGCGGGAACCTCTGGTTGGAGATTTGATTGAAATCTCATATAGCGGAGAAATACTTGAAACATATCCGGCACGACTTAATGATGTTTTTAACATTAAAGCTATTGACGAAACAAATAAGCTTTCTTTGAATGATGTAATTACTCTTTCTCAATATGGATACGATTTAACTTGGTCTGATTTTGAGCAATACGCTTATACTGAAACAGGTTCAGGTCTGTATATTCGAGTGTACGAAATTGATGAACATTTTTCTCTGTGGATTGGTGGCGGTCAACCTGACAATGACCCGATGTATATATATCTGGCCTTAACTGATGACTCAGATACACGAATCGACATTCGTGACGGCGGAGTAACAGGAGTAACAGAGTTCATTTCTGAACATACATCTGCTTCAATCAAATCCGTTGAAGAGATAGATTACGGAAAAAATAATAATATTAAGCCAAATACAATAATGGATGATGGTATTACAAAAGAATCAAAAAATGATGTAGAAAATGAACAAGTAACTGCCGTATATGTGGATGGCTCCGGTCAAGAGAGTTCCACAAATCAAGAAGAGATATTACATAGAATAGAAAGTTTTATAGAACAATTAAAAATATCTGAATTCAAAAGAACTCCTGAAGAAAGTGGATATGAATGTGTTTATGACGGTTCTGTTATATTTAAGGAACATACGATTTATTTTAATCAATCCGGTTTTACAGAAGACAAATTTATTCATTTTGTATTGGTAATAAATGAAGACGGGAGATTCGAAACTTTATATGATGTTGATGTTTCCAGTCAACTGGCCGGTGAATTTAATGAGATTGTTAATTTTTTTACGGACAGGAATAAATAACTTATTATGTAAATTTAATCAAGAATTTCATCCGGTTAACATTGAAGATACAAATGAACTATATTTAAAACACGGTAATCTGGCTGAAAAGATAGAAAAAGAAAATGATTATGTTTATACAGAGGATAGGCCGGAGGATAAGGTAGAGGAATACGATTTTGGCGGTGTCTTCGATTTTGATAATCCTGTCGGTCTCTATGCTTTCAAGGAGGGCTTTTGTAAAGAAAAGGGGCTGAGAGAGTTTATTGGAGAGATAGATTATGTCCTTGATGAAGAACTTTACAGGGAATTTATGAAAACGTAGTGAAAGAAGTTTCCGCTTTTTTGCTCAAAGCTAGACCTGGTTAATTGCTGAGAATGGATGTTGCCCTCTTTATAACTTGAAGAACCTTGTGGTGGCGGTTGTATCAACCACTCCGTAAATTATTCAGCATAAATTTCTGCAAGTTCTCGTGCAGTTGTTTCATCATCAGGATGAACGTAGAGACTATATTCTTCCAGCAAATTGCCCGCTCTCATCACAAAACCTTCACCTTTTTCAGCTTTGACAAGAGTTTTAATCTGATTATTCTCCAATATCCCTTTTAATAGTGATATATCTGTATAATTTCCTTTTTTAATTAATATTAAGTCCATAGATATGATCCTCTGAGCCTCGTAATAAATTAAGTGAAAATTTTGGTTTCGGCGTATTCATACTCTTCCTCGAATATCATGACCATCATTTGTATAGGTGAATTCTGTTTTATATCCACATTTTATTAGCGTACCCATTTTTGTGTCAACACAGGTAATTTTTAAAATAAAGAAAGGAGGGGAAAATGCTATAATAGATGTGGATAATCACGTTGGGGAGGGAGCACCTTAAGATGCAGGAATTTATTCGAACCCTACGTTCCTCGAAGTATCTTCTGGCATTTACGGGTGCCGGAATGGATACCGAGAGCAATCTGCCGGATTTCAGGAGCCCCGGCGGTCTGTGGAGAAATCATGATCCGAGGAAACTTGCAAGTATTCAGTCTCTTCATGACAATTACTCCTTGTTTCGCGAATTCTATATACAAAGAATTGCAAGTCTCGGAAAGGCCTCCCCGCACAGAGGTCACAAGATCCTGGCGGATTGGGAAAAAGACGGATTTCTCAAAGGGATTATCACCCAGAATGTTTCAGGTCTTCATGCGGCGGCGGGGAGCAAAAATGTAATTGAGCTCCACGGAAGCATAAGGCGCATGTTTTGTCTTGAGTGTGCAAAGGAGTACACGGAGGCGGATTTTATTGATGGGCGAAAATGTGACTGTGGAGGTCTACTGAGACCGGGGGTCACACTTTTTGGTGAACCACTTCCTCAGGAGGCATACCAACAGGCTGTCGATGAACTTGCACAAGTGGATATGATACTGATATTGGGTACCAGTCTGGAAGTGTTTCCTGCAGCACAGCTTCCTTTTATGTATTCCATGAAAAGAGCATATATCGATCTTGAAGCGTATCCGGATAGAAGAATAGATTTTGTGTTCAAAGAGAAAATAAGGTCGTTTCTTAAAAAGACAGATCATCTACTTAAGGATGCTTGATGCACGGTTTTTAACACACTTTTTCTGTTCTTCACTTAGATCGCTGATCCTATATAGTAACTCGACTGCAAATTTTCTTATATATGAAAGATTTTCTTCAATTACCATGAAACATTTTTGAATATTTCCTCCCTTGAGGGGGAATATATGTCCATATCAATAATCTTCGAAACAAATTGCTTTATTTAGACATAAAGTGTCTATGTTAAAATAACTTATAAACTACGACAATTCTCGTTTTGTGTCGTGGTTTTTAATAACCCCGGAAAGTAATATGTTGATGAAAGGAGGATCAGATGGATCTGAAAAAAATAGGAAGCTTTTTTAAATTATTAAGGCAAGAAAAAGGCTTAACTCAAGAACAACTTGCAGAACAGTTTAATGTTTCCAACCGGACTGTATCACGTTGGGAGACGGGTAGAAATATGCCTGATATAGGTGTTCTTATTGAAATAGCTGATTTTTATAATCTAGACATCAGAGAACTGCTTGATGGAGAAAGGAAAAACGAGAAGATGGACAAAGATTTGGAAGAAGTAGCTCTAAAAGTAGCGGATTATGACAGTGAAGAAAAGAAAACAGTTTTGAAAAAATTACATTGTTTTTCTTGGATTGGCGCAATATGTTCCTTTATATTTTTGATTTTAGACGCTATTGAATATATTCATAGCGATATTGGTAAAAACATTGCATATTTTTGTCTGGGATTAGCATATGCAATGTTGATACTGGGAATTATTTTAACAAGCAAGTATATTTATAAAATCAGAGAATTCAAGATGAAAATCCTTAAATGGAATAAATAAAGCGTAATCAATTCTCTTAGTTACTTTGAGATATTGACTACGCCTTTAAATTAAAATCTTTATAGACAGACGACAATGAAATTATAGATTAGCTCTTTTTGTTTTGTGATGCACCAATGATGTATAAAACCGGAATAACAGCTCCCAACAATAGATTGAGAATCGGGAAAGAGTATCCGCCGACAGATGTCAAGATTGCACTGATTAAGCTGAACGCTATAACTACTGCACCCCATATTATCAGTTTGCCGGCTTTATCTTTATTGTTATTATTTATTACTCCGACAATTCCGGCAACTAATTGGATGATTGCGCCGATGCCACCGAGAGCAAGGGCAGCATATAACGTTCCCATCGAAAGGCCCGCAATGTCCATGCCCAAACCGAAAAGCGGATCATTTGCTAATGCGGCGATACCAGCGATACCAATGAGTGTAGCGATAATTCCGATTCCTGCACCAATGATCATTAAGATACCTGTTACTTTGACCATAGTAGCACCTTTAAGTTTTGGAACGGGTTGATATTGTGATTGATACTGCTGTTGATATTGCTGTTGCTGCGGCTGATATTGCTGTTGTTGCGGCTGATATTGCTGTTGTTGTGGATTAGTATTTTGATCCATTTGAGTACCTCCATACGTCATATAATTTTGGCCTGTTAAATATATCCTTTAATTTAACAGATATACTTCTAAACAATTCATTAATGATTTGAATTATAGTTTTATTGTACATGTTACTCGCTTCAAAAACAATGATTACTTAGTTTGCAATCGTGTTACTTCAATTATAAGCTAAATTAATATTAAATTTTAGTCCATTTTATAGACTGCTGCAAATTATTCTGCCAAAATTTTGTCATATTTTTGCCAAACTTGATGTATATTATTTATAGCATATGGATATTAATCTAAAATACAGAGGTCAAATAGAAAATGAATAATCAATTTGGAACAAACAACAATCAAAGTCAAAACAATCAATTTAATTTTGATAATAATCAGAATGCGAATGGTCAATTTGATTTAAACGACAATCAGAATATGCATAGTCAAGTTAATTTTGATAATGGTCAGAATATCAATTATCAATCCGGTTTAAATAGTTATAATCAGCCGAACAATTACAATTTTCCCGAATATCCGTACGATTATTCCAGCCCGAAAATCGAAGCACAATATGCAGAAGAGGATCGAATCAGAAAAATAGTTCGGGAAGAATTGCAATATAATAAACCGAAAAAAATTTGGTTGCGAGTGATTGCTTTAATTTTAGTAGGTGCCTTATTAGGTACAGGTGCAACATATGGTGTATTAAGTGCTTTAAGAGCGAATGAAAAGATTAAACAAGATGAACCTGCTGTTGTGGAAAAAGTACCTGAATATACACAAGAAAATGTTCAAGTTGAAATCGATTTGGGTGAAACAAGTACAGTAGAAAATGCGGTTGCGACCAAAACGATTCCATCGATTGTCGGGATAACTGCTAAGGTTAGAGGACAGTTTCAACAATTTTATTTTTATGGAATTCCGGAATATGCTGAAGCAGTCGGTTCAGGTGTTATAGTTGATTCAGCCGGTTATATTCTGACAAATTCACATGTTGTTAATAATGGAGATTTTGAGAATTTGCTTGTTTCTTTTTCAGACGATCAGGAAACAGAAGCGGAATTGATCTGGAACGATCAGACTTTAGATTTAGCAATTATCAAAGTTGAGCGTGATAATCTTCCTGCGGTGGAGATGGGTGACTCAAACAAGGTTAATGTCGGTGATAAAGCTATTGCTGTAGGCAATCCGCTCGGTTTGTCATTACAATCCACTCTGACATCAGGTTATATATCCGGTCTTAATCGAACGATCAGATTGGAAGATGGCAATATCATGGACGGTTTAATTCAAACTGATGCTGCGATTAATTCAGGTAATTCAGGTGGAGCATTATTTAATGCTGAAGGAAAAATTATCGGCATTAATACAGCACGTCCCCAAACGGCTGATGGTATCGGCTTTGCAATTCCAATCAATACAGCTAAGCCGATCATTGAAAAAGTGATTACCGAAGGATCTTTTGAACCTTTATATTTGGGAATTACCGGTGCCAATGTCCAGTATGTTTTGCCTATGGACGGCGAGGAATTGCCAACAGATACCGGAGTTATGGTTCAAGAAGTATTTTCCGATTCACCTGCTGAAAAAGCCGGAATTAAATCCGGAGATATTATTACAGCTTTGGGTGGTGATCCTGTAGATTCGATGAACAGCTTAAAAACTCATTTATTGAAATATGAGTTGGATGATACTGTGCTGATTACGTACTTTAGAGGTGATGATGAGCAAACAACTGAAATTACTTTCAGTTCTTTCAGTTTTCCCACAAAAATGAGCATGGCAGATTAGAATAACGATAGACAAACCGTCTGTTCTATACGACTGATAAAAATATAAAAAACGACACTTTTCTTCTAAAATAAAATAGTAAAAAGTATTATTATAAAATTCTTAAAAAGCCTGATTTAGTTAGCTTTGTCTTACTTTTACAGTTAGCTGTGGCTGACCCTATAATTTATATATTTGATATAATATTTAAACATCATAATTCAGAAAATCTGAGCCTGAGTTGCAAGATAAGGTGAAATATAATTTCAATTTAATTTGCAATTAACTATCCAGAAAATCTGAATATAAATTTTTATAAAAAATATGTAGGTTAGGGAACAGAAATGAATAAAATGCTTGAATGGAGCAAACATAATGTTGATTTAGTACTGACGATTGTTTCGGGGATTTTGATTGTTATAGGTTTTATTTTAAACGGTTTTGAATATAGTCTTGCTTCTGATATTGTTTTTGGTGCGGCGATTTTGATCGGTGGCTATGAATCTGCAAAAGATGGAATTCTTGAATTTAAAAGTAATCACAAGTTGGATGCAAATGTTTTAATGATTTTGGCAGCAATCGGGGCAAGTATTATTGGTCATTTTTCAGAAGGTGCAGTTTTAATTTTCATCTTTTCTCTTTCGCATTCTCTGGAACATTACACTCAGAATAAAAGTCGTGATGCGATTTCGGAATTGATGAAAATCGTTCCGGAAACAGCACGTTTATATCAGGCAGACGGTTCAATAACAATAGTTGAAACTAAAGACTTGGAAATCGGCAATCGGATTCAAATACCTAAGGGTGAACTGGTGCCGATTGATGGTGAATTATTGACTGACGAAGCGTATCTAAACGAAGCTTCAATAACCGGTGAATCAATGCCGGTTCACAAAAAACAGGGTGATTCGATTATCGGCGGAACTTTGAATGAGAGCGAGAGTTTTGATATGACTGTTTCAGTTAAAGATCAAGATACCATGATGGCTAAGATCGTCCGTATGGTTGATGAAGCTCAAAATACCTTATCTGCAACTGAATCCACCATCAGTAAAATTGAAGGAATATTCGTTGTTTCAGTTTTGATTTTTGTTCCTTTATTTATCATATTGACTCCGTTGATCTTTAACTGGGAATGGCAGCAAGCATTCTATCGCGGCATGGTTATGTTGACGGTTGCTTCACCTTGTGCTTTGGTTGCCAGTGCTTCACCTGCCAAACTATCTGCAATCAGTCGCGGTGCCAAACAGGGCATGATTTTGCGGGGTGGTGATGTGTTAGATCAAACGGCAACAATTGATACGGTAGTTTTTGATAAAACCGGAACTTTAACTTTGGGGATGCCGAGAGTTACGGATTATTATTATCATGATCCGGAACAGGCGGACTTGGTCAATCGTATAGTTAAAGCGGCGGAAGCAACTTCAACTCATCCGATTGCAACAGCTTTTATGATCAGTCTCAGCAATACGGAATTGTTACAATTAGATAAAATTGAAAATATCACCGGGCAAGGTTTCCGTGTTGAACATAAGGGTCAAGTTTGGAAAATCGGTAATCGCAGTTTAGTTGTAACTGAAGATCCGAATTTATCTCCTACAGATCAGGAAAAAGAACAAATTGAGCTTTGGGAATCAAGAGGATCCACAGTAGTGTTTGTTACTTGTAATGATCAATTAATGGCCTTTTTTGCAATTACCGATCCGGTTAAGCTGGAGAGTAAAAATGCAATCAGCAGTCTCAAAACATTAGATATAGATACAATCATGTTGACCGGAGATGAAGCAAAAAATGCAAATTATATTGCAGAAATTCTTGAACTAGATCAGGTTCGGGCCAATCTTTTACCGGTTGATAAATTAGAAATAATCAAAGAATTGCAAGCCAAAGGCAAAAAAGTTTTGATGGTGGGTGACGGTGTAAACGATGCTCCGGCTCTTGCTATTGCCGATGTCGGGATTGCAATGGGCAGCGGAACTGATGTTGCAATGGAGACCGCGGACATCATTTTGGTAAAAAACAACTTATGTCGTGTACCGTTTTTAATTGGTATGTCCAAGAAAACAATCAGGATTATTAAACAAAATATTGTCTTTTCCTTAGCAGTGATGTTTTTCTTAATTTTGGTAAATGTCTTACAATTGATTAATCTTCCTTTGGGTGTTGTTGCTCATGAGGGAAGTACAATTATGGTTATTTTGAATGGTTTGCGGATGCTTACATATGGTATGAGATCAAAACAAGATCCGGATTCTTGTAAAAACACAACAGATGATGTTGATCCGATTAAACAAATTGTGACCGAGAGTATGTTGCGCCCCGATGCACATCTGCAACCTGAGCAAATATTGATTCCAGAAATGCCTTGTGTAGGTGAATATGCCGATTGTCTTGTTCAATATGGCTACTCGGCTGATATGTATTGTAAAAACTGCAAGAATAATCCTTGGAAATAATTGTTTTTTACTCTGATTTAAGCTATCTTATTTTCTTAAGCTTTTACGATGAATTGTAATTGTATTAATATAATATGTAATCAATGTTCAAGAACAAGATAGGATCAGCATCAAAATAAAAGATATTATAGATGGTTTATTTTTCGAAGGGTTTCTTCAAAAATAAATATAAATGCTGACAGAATCTAAAATGGTTACTAATAAAAGGAAAATTTAAGTGTATGAATAAAAACAATGATTTTTCTAACCGGGATGACAACTTTTCATCCGATTTTTATGTTCAAAATCCGGATTATGATAATCAAAGCAGAGAAAATGGTATTCTTGATAAGGATGCTGAATTACCTTTTACCGGTGTTGCCGAACCATCTCCTCATCGCGAGATAGAAACACCACTAATTAGAGAAGTGGAAACACCGGCTTTTAGAGAGGTAGAAGCAGTTCCACAAAGAGAGTCTGCGCCAAAACCTTTTAGAGATGCAGAATACTCAAATCGAGTTAACAATGTTCAGCCACGACAGTCACGGAATGAACCAATCGATCCGGCACGCAAAGCGATGGCAGCTGCCCGTAGAGCCCAAGAACATGCAAATCGAGCTCAAATGAATGCTGAACGTGAAGAACGCTTCCGTCGTGACGAGAAAAGAAGTAATATCCCTTTAGTTTCACCTAAAGATCGCACACGAGCTGCTTCCGGATCAAAACAGCCGGCGGGAAGACAAAAAGCTAAAGCAAGAGGAAAACGAGATCCGCAATCAATGTCTTCAAAAAGGACTCAAAGATCCGGGTATGCAATGAAAGGTGTTGAAGTGAGCAATTCAGATAGAAGAAAAAAAAGATCTAATTCGAATCAATTTTATCCAAATCACAGAAACGGTGCACATGCAGCGGATTATCATAACGGACAAGATAACTACCCGGAAGAAGTTTTCAAAGTATCAATCTATGGCCGTATTGTTTCAATACTTTTACTCTTGCTTTCATTAGCAACGATTGCAGTATTTTTTATTTTCAATGTTCTGCCGTTCAAATATCGTCTGATTGTTACTCTGATAATCATAATACTAAACGCTATAGTGGTATTTTTAGTTAACCGTGGCCGATTTTCCAGGAGCTCACGTATTGGCGGCAATGTAATAGGTACGATTTCTTTTATTCTGATCGGGATAATTGCCTACTTCCTATTTACCACGGTAGGAGTTTTAGAATCTATAAGAATTTCGCATGAAACGATCAATTATGACATCAGGGTAATGAAAGATTCACCTTTACATGAAATGGCAGATTTAAACGGCAATGTGTTGGGGGTTTCTATTGATGAAAAAGAAGGAAACGTTAACAATGCACAGGATCAGATTTGCAAACAGTATAATATTAACTTTAACATTGAGAGGGCGAACGGTGGTTTTGTTGACAATGTAAATTCATTATATAACGGTGTAGTCGATGCGATTCTTTTTAATACTGCAGACTACGATTCTATCGTTAGTATTTATCCGGATTTTGAAGACGAAACAAGAATTTTAGGCAGTGCTGAAGTAATGGAAGAAATTCTTTTAAAACCGAATCGAGTCAATACAAGTTCGGAAGGTTTCAGCATGTATATCAGCGGTATTGACACTTTTGGTCCACTTTCTTCCGTTTCACGTTCTGACGTTAATATCATTGTAACGGTAAATCCCAAAACCAAAAAAATCCTCATGACTACATTACCACGCGACTCATATGTTGAAATTTACGGTACGAATGGTGGTTATGATAAATTAACACATGCCGGTATTTATGGTGTGGAAACTTCAATTAATACGATTGCCAATTTCCTACAGACCGATATTAACTACTACTCACGTGTAAACTTTACCTCTTTGATTGAATTGGTTGATGTCTTGGGAGGGATTGAAGTAGAAAATCCTTATGCATTCCCGACCAATGATGGCAGATATTATTTTGAGGAAGGCACAATTTATATGGACGGTGATCAGGCGCTGGCATTCTCACGTGAACGTTATAATTTGCCGGAAGGTGATATCGGACGTGGTCGTAATCAGATGCGAGTTATTGAAGCCATGATTGGCAAAGTAACCCGCAAAGAGAATCTGATTAATGCGGCAGGATTGCTGACCCGATTTAATCAGTTCGCAGAAACCAATATGCCGACCACAGATATTATGAATTTAGTCAACGTCTCTTTAAGTGGAAATTCTTGGCAAATTGAAAAGATGGATCTTGCCGGAACCGGCAGAATGGATCTGCCATCATATGGTATGCCGGGCTATCAGTTATATATGTATGATCCTGATCCGGAAAGTGCCGCTGCAATCCGTCAAGCGATTGAAGATACCTTAAATGCCAAATAGGTTATTGATAAACAAGTAATAAAATCAAATAGCGTTTAACAAAACATTCGATAAGAATGTTAAATAATAAAATTTATTAATTGCCAATCGGTTATTAATTATTAAAAAGAGACTGAAAAATGTAGTAAATGTCCTTGGTTACGGGGTCACTACAGAAGTGGTCTCTTTTTTGCATGGAACTGTTTGGAAACAATCCTTGTTGTGTTTTTTACTATATATTTCAGCAAGCCGGGCAAACGAGGTAAGTGCAGCCAAACAGCTGATGTCTTAATTGCTGATTATAATTTCTTATTTATTCATAAAAGTTCAAATTTAATTTTTATGCAGATAATATTAAAATATTAAAATTTTTTATACAAAACAACTAAAATGAGAGGGAACCATATGGAAGAACAAAAAGTATCGCAAGAAATAGACAACAACCCGTACACAATGAACGATAATTTGAATGACAGCAGTAATTATTATAATAACGGAAATAAGAATCCTTATGAAAACAATGGCGGTAATCGGAAACCAAATATAAATCGCAATGTTTTGCTTTTTTATATTATAGGTTTTGCTTTGATTTTGATATTTAATTGGATTATTGTTCCTAAAATTGCCGAGAGCCGTATTGTACCTGCAAATTATTCTCAATTCAGAGCTATGGTCGAAGATCAAAAAGTGACAGAAGTAAGTTTTGATGAAGATCAAATATTATTTGTCGGTGTTGATGATAATGCCCGCAGAACAATTTACAAAACAGGAAAAATGGATGACCCGGATATTATCAAGTTGTTAGAAAAAAACAATATTGATTATGCGGCAACCATACCTGAGAAACCCAATATGTTTTTATCATTTTTACTGAATTGGGGTTTACCGATTTTAATAATCATCTTATTGCGTAACGCAATGGTGAAAAGAATCAAAGGTATGCAGGGCGGACTTTTCGGCAAACCGGAAATCAAAAAATACGAACCGACAAGTGAAAAAATCACCTTTGCCAATGTTGCCGGTCAAGAAGAAGCTGTTGATTCCTTAAAAGAAATTGTAGATTATTTAAAGAATCCGGATAAATATTCCAAAGTCGGTGCAAAATGTCCGAAAGGCGCATTGTTAGTTGGCCCTCCGGGTACAGGTAAAACCTTGATTGCAAAAGCTGTAGCCGGCGAATCGCATGTGCCTTTTTATTCGATGGCAGGTTCTGAGTTTGTTGAAATGTTTGTCGGCAGGGGTGCTGCGAAAGTCAGAGATCTTTTTGATGAAGCCAAGAGAAATGCTCCCTGCATCATTTTTATTGATGAAATAGATACGATCGGTAAAAGCAGAGATACTTCCGGGATTGGCAGTAATGATGAAAGAGAGCAAACCTTAAATCAACTCTTGACAGAAATGGACGGTTTTGACGGCAATATCGGCATTGTAGTACTGGCAGCTACCAATCGACCCGAAGTATTGGATCCGGCTCTTTTAAGGCCCGGCAGATTTGACAGGCAGGTCAGAGTTGAATTACCCAGTTTGCAGGATCGTGTTGCCATCTTAAAAGTACATGCTAAAGATTATGTTACAGAAGATAATATTGACTATGATTTGATTGCCAGATCAACAGCAGGTGCTTCCGGTGCCCAATTGGCGAATATTATGAATGAAGCTGCATTACGAGCAGTTCGTGAAGGGCAGGATAAAGTCCGACTCGAAGATCTGCAAGAATCAGTTGAAGTTGTGATTGCCGGAGAACAAAGGAAACAAGATATTCTTTCTCCTGAAGAAAAAGAAATCGTTGCGTATCATGAAATTGGTCATGCTCTTGTGGCGGCTTTACAGACCAATAGTCCGCCGGTTCAAAAAATTACAATTATTCCGCGTACTTCCGGAGCTTTAGGTTACACGATGCAGGTTCCGGAATCCGAGAAAAATCTTTATTCCAAAGAAGATTTTGAAACACATATTACAACATTGTGCGGTGGTAGAGCGGCTGAGGAAATCTTCTTCAATACGATGACGAACGGAGCTTCCAATGACATTGAGCGAGCTACTTCTTTAGCGAAAAGTATGGTCACACAATACGGTATGACGAAACGTTTCGGTATGGTGAAATTACAGGAAAGCGGTTCGCGCTATATGGGTGATGAGGGCAGTATGACCGTTTCACAACAAACCATGAAAGAAGTAGAAGATATTGTTGTTTCAATCATTAACGACTGTCATGAAAAAGCAAGAGAATTGATTAGGAATAATCAAGAGGCTATGACGGAACTTTCAAATTATCTGTTAGAAAATGAAACGATTACCGGTGATGAATTCATGGAGATTTTTAATAAATATCAAATATAATTATCAAGTGGAAATTTCTTTACGTAGAACAAAACTGCTTTTGCGAATTATTGAGACAAAAACTCACTTGGGAATGCGTTTACGGGAAAAATTCATTAAAAACTTGGCGAAATTGCCGTTAGAAAAATTACATGTTTGAGGGCTTTAGCCCGAGTTTGTAATTTTTAGGCAATGAGCCTTAGTTATTATAATTTTTATCAGTACGCATGAACGAGTGATTTTTATGTCTTAATAACACTCAGTAAAAGTTATTTTGTTATAGCTGTATTTGCCTTTATTTCATTAACGTTAAACTGATCGGGCAATGATCCGAACCGTAATATTGATTGAGAATTGCTGCATCAACCATCCGTGATCTCAGATTTTGCGAAATATAAAAATAATCGATTCTCCATCCGACATTGCGATCTCTCGCCTTGGTCTTATAATCCCAGTATGTATAATTGTCAGGTTCCTGATTAAATATTCTGAAAGTATCAATCAGACCGCTTTCGACAAATTTGTCCAACCAAGCTCTTTCTTCCGGTA
>JAAYNE010000081.1 GCA_012521015.1 Clostridiaceae bacterium
CCTTATGTGCCGGTGCAGTGGACCGGAACATATTCGGAATATCTTGATATGAAATTGTGATTTTATTTTCAACTCTATCAGCTACTCCGCCCAAAGCCGAGCCTAAAATAATTGCAATTTTCGGACGCTCAGTAATGCGTTTTAAAATATAATCGGCACTTTTTTGATAGTATTCTAAATTTAATTCTTGCATCGTGTTTTCTCCTACATGCTATTTTTATATAAGTATACTTTAATTATAAGGTATAATACTTTTGTCTGAAACAAAAACATGAATATATTTTGGGGTAAGGTCATGAAAAAAGCAAAAAGGTACTTTGTTCTACTGTTCAGTACAATTTTCATTATAATAAGCCTTAGTAGCTGTCAAGATGTTCTAGATGATTTAAAAGAAATCAGCAAATCTTTAGAGGCTATTACATATTCTGAGACATCAGAAACAACAGCCGGAAATAAGACAGGTATAACGACAAAATCAATACAAGAAACTTCTGAAAAAGAAACCGTTTTTGTACCTCGTACGCAAAGTACAGCAAAGCCTAAAGAATCGATTTCACCAGTTATAACACAAAAAAACGAAATAGCAAATACTAAAACAACAGAAGTTTCAACAATTGAAACTACACCTGAGTCAACTGATCAAAATGATACTTTGTTAAAAGCAGAAAGCTTTACCAGAGAAGATATTATTGCCAACGGACCATTATATGCTAGACGTGATCAATTCGATCCGCAATTTATTGAAGATGCCTTGGAATATTTTCCGGAAATAGCCGGTGGAAATGAATTTGATCCTTCTATACCGGAAGTTTTGAATCGTTGGGATACAACAATACCAATTAAAATCGCTACTTTCGGTGAACCTACCACAGATGATTTTGCCAGATTGGATCTGATTATTCCCGCTATTGAAACTTTAACCGCTCTTGATATTCAATATGTAGAAGCCGGTTCGACCGATTATAATTTTGAATTCCATGTTACGCCATTAGATAAGTTTGAAGATATCTTTGAAGAACATTATGTCAAAGATAATTGGGGATTAGTGGTACATTGGCATGATGATGACGGATATAATTATTATGCACGCATGGCGGTATCCAATGATTATCCAAATCGAGAAGAAATGAACCATCTGATCATGGAAGAGTTTATTCAAGCATTAGGCTTACCGAACGATTCTTATCGTTATGAGGATAGTTTATTTCAACAAAATTGGACAGCAACTCAAGAATTGATGCCGATAGACTGGTTACTTTTAGAATTTGTTTATCGTCCGGAATTAACTACGAACATGAGCGTACATGAATGTGTTGAAATCTTACGTGAAATCTATCTGGATTAAGGTAGACGTATTAATATATACTCATATGAAAAATTCATCTTAATTGTTTAATTATTTGCTGAATGCTTAAAGCTCATTTAATTAAATTGATGTTTTTTATCGGCGCTAGAAAAGATAAACTTTTATGAACGAACAAATTTTGCAAATTATTGATTTGACTGATCAAGGTGAAGGGCTGGCAAAAACTCAACAAGGAAAAGTTGTTTTTGTTCCGTCTTCTGTTCCCGGTGATGTGATCAAAGCTCAAATAGTTCCATTGAAAAAAAATATCTGGCAAGCAAAGAATATAACTTTCGTTGAAGAATCGGTAAATCGACAAATTGTACCTTGCCCATATTTTTATGATATATTGGCTGAAACAATTGATACAGATGCTTCGGATAATTTATCTAACCATTCAGCTTGTGGCGGTTGTCAGGTACAAGCATTAAACTACGTTAATCTAATTTCGGTCAAAGAGAACATCTTACGCAATCAATTGGAACGCATTGCTAGGCTTGATTTGACTGAAATTGATTTCAGATCGATTATCGGCATGCAAAATCCCTGGCATTATCGCAATAATGTTCAACTGAAAGTTCGCTATAATTCTATAACCAAGCAATATGAATTTGGCTTTTATGCACAAAAATCTAACGATATCATTGTGCATATGCAGTGTTTGATTTCGCAAACTACAGACAGGATCATTCATCAATTAATCAGTCAAAAATTATCGAAAGTAATACCTGAATTCCGGAAAATTTTAATTGAATTCTGGGATGAATTAATTATTCGTACAGGTGAGAATAGCAAAGAAATTTTAGTTGCTTTAAGCTTTACCAAATTTGATAAATCCTTACTAAAAGTTAAATTTTGGCCGATTTGGCAAGAGATTTTTGATGCGTTAAGTTCTGAATTGTCCGGATTACCTGAAAGATTTACTCTGAGAAGCTTATGGCTATTAGATCAAGAAAATAGTCAGAATGATCAACATCTCTTAGGCGAAAAATATTTCACCGAAATCATCTTAAAAAAACATTTTCAAATCTATCCGCGATCTTTCTTCCAAATCAACACCAAACAAACTGAAATAATGTTTCGTACAATACGCGAATTAGTGATTCATGCTTTGAAAAGCTCAAATAAGAATCTGAACATTTTATCTAATCAACAAGAAAGTGACAAGTTACCGATAAAATCCGGTACTTTATATGATCTATATTGTGGAACAGGGACGATTGGTATAATTTTATCTGATCTTTTTCAGAACACAAAAGGTGTCGAAAGTTTTCAGAGTTCGGTTGAGAATGCTAAACAAAATGCAAAATTAAATTCAATCAATAATGCTGAATATTTCTTTAGTAAAGCAGAAGATTGGCTCAAGGAGCAACAAATATCAGAACAGGATTTTATTATTGTCGATCCGCCACGTAAAGGACTGGATAAAACTTTAATTCATACTTTGAATCAATGCAAAGCATCAAATATGATTTATGTATCTTGCCATCCGGGAACTCTTGCACGTGATATAAAACTACTAAAGGATAAATGGCAAATTAAAACCATCCAACCAATTGACATGTTTCCCTGGACTATGCACGTCGAGACAGTCGTTTTGATGTCAAGAAAAGGCTGAAAGACGCTGATATCAAAGGTTTTGCTGGTTTTTTTAAAGCTATTAAAACAAGTACTTGGAAAGAAATCAAAGAAGG
>JAAYNE010000082.1 GCA_012521015.1 Clostridiaceae bacterium
GCTCGGGCTTTCTTAAATTCATACTTTTTAAAAGTTGGGACATGTGAAGCAACGAAAATAATGCATATTTTACACATGCACATCATCTGTTTATAAGTAAAATAGGACAGTGCTTTGTCTTTGCAAGTATCAAATGCTTGGTCATATGCACAAAAAGTGCCGTGGACAGATAATATGACCTATGTCTTGGTCAACATAGGTCATATTTCCATAGCTTAGTAGAACTGTTTGAGCATCATAAATTTCAAGCCGATTTCTTATGATTTTAACAGAAAAAATACACCGTATTCCTTGAATGGTTAAGTATAGTAGCGGCAAGCAAACTATTATCATTATCTTATCTCATACATTCTTACCACTGTGGCCACTTTCACAGAACGACTTCCTATTTATCCCCGAAAACTTCTTCAACTAATATACTATATTCTTTCCATGCCTCATAGTTATGCAACTCATTTAGAGCTTCTTTCACTGACCTGTAATACCAGGCGTGCATTTTTATGTCTTTCTGATTAAATCGATCCCATAATCTGTCGCCAATCTCCATATAATCTCGCTTAATTGCGCGTATATTCGATAATTTATCGCTGAGTGCCACTATTTTAGAGTTTTCTTCTGCCTGCTTTAAGAACTCTAGCGTTTCTTGTTTCCGTATCTTCCATGTTTCTTCTGCAGGTTGTTCACTCCTTTTATTTTCACTTTCTCCTGCAACAAGCTCGGCAATAACCTCGTTGAAATCTGATTTAATAGTCTCTATGGATACGTCTGTGTCTTCAACGACATCATGGAGCAATGCTGCTGCTATTACATTCGGATCATTCGTCATGGTTGCTGCGATTGCAGCCGCCTCCATGGGATGAACAATATAGGGAATAGGTTCCGCTTCCGTCCCTTTTCTAATTGCACCATCATGACTCTTAGCAGCAAATATAATGGCCTTTGTAATTATATGATGATCGTATGCATTAGCTTTCATCAAAATACCCCCTTACTCCTTAAAAATCGTCTTTGTTCCAACTTAATTTACCGTTCGTTTCTATAATTCTTGGTGCTTTATACTCCTTATCAAATTGGTCTCCATCAAGAACATCATTTATTATAGATGCCTTATGTTCATCTTCCACTTGATACCAATCGCTATAATAAGAGTCTTCACTGGCATGATATTCAGAGGATTGATAGATAAAATAAGCACCACATCTTTTACATTGAAAAAGAGATCTGTGACCATCATCCCAAGCAAAATTCCAATGCTTTATACTGCCATCGGGATTTTTAACACAATCACCATATTCTTTGATTGTTCTAAAATCCATATTTTTATAAGCGATCTCAGCATTCGTGTAGTCAAATAAACAACAAAGTTTCCCTTCGAAACTAAATAAGTTTTTATCCATTATTACACTCCCTTAAATGAATATTTAGCTGTACTTTTATATTTAAAAGGTCCATATTTATCTCCCTGTCTCTAATGGATAATAAGTATTATAACACATTTTAACCATGTTGATTAGCCTGTTTCACGTCTTATTATACTAACATCCAACCTGACCACACAACCTCAAAAAAATCCGAAAAAACATCTAAATCGTGCACTCGCGAAGGCTGACATCTAAATCGGCCACTCACCGAGCAATGACATCGAACCTGATCACTCAGGCTTCAGATAGGGCATTTCTTGACTTGTTCCCGCGAAGCGAAAAAATGTAATTTTTGCTTGGTGGGTTAAAAAGCCATATGTGTGAAAAACCTTGATATATCAGGGTTTGCGGACTTAATGCTATTTTACCCTTGACATCAATACCACCATAAACCATTTTTTCAATTTATAAATCAATGCAATTATTTTGATAAACCACATTTATTTCGTTTTTGTAATTATCAAACCACTGTTCATTTTCTGTGTGAACAGGCATTATTACTTTAGGCTTTACGTCGGCAATCAGTTTTTCGACTGTTTCGGTATCGGCGTGACCGCTTGTGTGCAAAGTATGTATTTTAACGCCAAGATTTTGTATAAATTCAAGAAACGATTTCATATCTTTATCTTCCTGGTACCCTTTCCACATTCCGTAGAACAAAATTCCGTCTTCAAAAGATTGAAGTTCGTTTAACTTTTTAAGGTAGCTTTTCATTGACTGACGGACACACATAAGATACTTTTGCTTTGATATCTCATATTTTCCAATTTTTAATCTGCCGTATTCATTTAATTTACCGTAGTGTTTTTGATTGCCGTCAGTAATAAAAACTCTTGTGTTTTCTAAGTTTGCCGGATTGACTTCGGGTATGGACGAAGCGATACCGGCGGTATATAAATCCTCGAGGAACAGTCTGTTTGTCGCCTTTGCCGCATTATATGCGGTTTTCAGTCTGTCGATATTCATTGCCGACATCATAATAAATGCAGGGCCACTGTGCCTGTTTAATTCTTTGATTGCAATGTCTTCTAAAAGGTCTTCTTTTATATTTTTAATATTACTTTCTCTTGAAAGGGTAGTTCCCTCTGTAATAAGAACATCAACTTCAGGGAGTTTTTCAAGAAGAGCCTCGAAGCTTTGTCTGCCATTTGCTCTGTAATCGCCTGTATATAAGACTTTTTTGCCATTAGCCTCTACAAGGAACATATACGAATCATATGCAGAATGATCACACCTGTACGGAACTATCTTCATATCTCCTATGGTAATCGGTGTACTGTCATTATAAAAAGTCGGTGATACATTAACAGGAATATTTCTGTAAGCGCTTGAAGCTTCAATAATTTTAAAAGCAGTTTTGCCCATATATATCGGCGTACCTCTTTTAATATGGCTTAAAAGTCCCATATGGTCGCTGTGGTAATGTGAAATAAAGACCGCATCATATTTTTTCCCGTTAGAAAACAAGCCTTCTATATAAGGCATTTCAATATCTGTTTCTTCATTGAGATTAATGCCCACATCAAATATTAATCTTGTATGATTGGTAGATATTTCAATAATTGAGCCACCTATTTGATGTTGACCTCTATGTATCGTTATTTTCATTGTTTTATTTCTTCCTTTACTCCTGCATCTCCCAATACAAGATATGCTTTATATACTGTATCTATTAATTCTGTAACTTTGCTTATATCTTCATCAGTCACAACCTTAAATTTTAGAGTTACATCAATCTGATATTTTGAATTGTTATACTCACACTTAAGCTCATTCTCACCGTATTTTTGTGCTATTAATAGTCTGATTTTTTCGCCAATGTTTCTATATGCATCTTTCTCATCTGTTGGCTTATCATGTCCGAAGAAAGTTCCCTGATTTAAATGAAATGACAATTTAACATCCGGCTTGTTATATTCAGTTTCATTCAAAACCGGCATTCTCAAAAACCAACCTGGCTTCAATGATGTTCTATTACTAAAATATGCGTTAAAATCCGATTGCAAATATATCTCAAAAAAATCCGGGCTTTCATTCCGATAAAGCATTCTTGAATTGTCATTTATGAATTTTTCTAAAGAATTTGCAAATCTTTCTTCAAATGATTCTTTGTGTTTTATCGGACGCAATTCATGAATTGCAGTTAGCATTAATACAATAGTCACCAGTGTTCCTGCAAGGTCTTTTACTCCGTCGGCAACAGAAGCTTTATCAAATCCCGCCAATGACATTTCAAAAACAATTGCGATAGCAGCAATTACTCCAAAAATACCTGCCACAAAATCGCTGTTTTTTAGAAAATTATTTTTCATGTCACTTTTCCTCCACATAATATTTTTCATTTATTTTACTTATGTAATAGGGTTTTGTATCCAATAAATCAATTAGCCTGTTAAGCCACGGTCTTCTCTCCTGCATTTCTTGCCATTGCTCCCGGCCTTTAAAAACAAAGGGGGATGTCTTTACATTGTCAACCTTTCCGGTTAGCCCATAATCACTTACGAGTTTTTCAACATCCGCAGTCTTCAAATATGTATAACCTTCAAGGATACATCTAAGCATTGTTTCAGTGCTATCCTCTTTTTTTAGCTCTAAGATATATAAAACACTATCAGCCAGAGATAATAAATCAATTTTTCCGGCATCGTCTGTTTTACTGTTTTTAAGAGGTGTCTGATAATCAATAATCTTACCTATAAAATCATATATACTTCCGTCTTTACATTGATTATACATTTGCATTGCCGTAATTTCTTCAAGACGATTTGAATTTGGATTATATATACCATCGTGACCTTTGGTTTTATATGATTCCTTTCGTGTAATCATGGGAATTCTTTCAAATTTATCAATATTATTGCAAACAAATTCAGCTATAATTTCGTTGTATAATTCACCAGTGTCACTTGTTTTCCCACGATAGTTAATAAACGATTGCTTATAAAAATGCGCTATATCATCTAAAGCATCTATACATTTCTTAATTATATCAGATCTTGTATATCCCATCACATAACTCCTTTTATTTGAATTTATTCCTTATTAGAAATATGCTTCGTTATTTCCGCTTACAACAATATTACTCCTTTGTCCTTTTTCAATTAGCACAACTTTGAACGTTTTTTTAGAAATAATAGCGGGATGATTTTCTTAGATTAATAGCATAATGGTTAGCCTAATTTATGATTCATCCAACCTGTTCACACAACCTCAAAAAAATCCGAAAAAACATCTAAATCGTGCACTCGCGAGGGCTGACATCTAAATCGTGCACTCACCGAGCACTGACATCTATTCTGACCACTTAACTATCAAATAGGGAATTTCTTGACTTGTTCCCGCAAAGTGAAAAAATGTTATTTTTGCTTGGTGGGTTCAAAATCCATATGTGTGAAAAACCTTGATATATCAGGGTTTTGGGACTTCATGCTATTTTACCTTTGACATCAATACCACGCACTCAACGTGTGTCGGTTAAGGGATGGGAAGGCAAATCTTTCACATCATTTTGAGTTCTTTTTCTATTAATCTGCTTGTGCATTTTGCTCTGTATGGAATTTGAGTATTCCGTTTTATAGATAAAAGTTAACTTA
>JAAYNE010000083.1 GCA_012521015.1 Clostridiaceae bacterium
AGGACAAAGAATTATCGCTGATCGACAATTTGTCGATCAAGATTTGCCTGAATTAGTGACAAAACATTTTTTGAACCAAGATTCCGCAGAAGAACAATCAATAACAATTCTGGGTGACGGGTTCAAGATAGCACAAACTTTGTTAATGGAGCTTGATCTCCAACTAACACCACGCGAATCGGTTTTAACTAAGCAGGATTATATTTCAGCTTCCTCAATCGGTTATTTAGCATGGGAAATATTAGATAATAATTCCAAGTCATATGAAGAAGGTTATGTGGAACCGGCAAAACCGAATTATTGTGTGATCACTCAAGCAGAACGCAATTTAACTAAAAAGAAGAAATAAAAGCTGTAAAAATCAGCCTTGTTGTAGATTTGAATTTATTAAATTGACATAATAAAGCCAATAATTTTATACTTATTAAAATAATAGCAAGGGTTTTGTAGATGGAACCTTTTTAAATTATTTAATTGGAGGAAATATGGCAACCAAATCTATTCTGATCAATTGGGAAGAAGGCATTGAAATGAAATCAATTGCCTTATTAATACAAAAAGCTTCCGTCTTTGATTCAACAATATATATTTCTCGTGGTGATCGCCGCGCTAATGCCAAAAGCCTGCTCGGAATGATGTCGCTCGGGATTGAAGACGGTATTGAATTGAGTATTACTGCAGAAGGATCTGATGCAGAGGAAGCAGTGAATGTAATAGCGGATTTTTTAGAAAATCCTGAAGTGTAAAAACGATTGAAATAAAATGTCTGAAAATCATAATTCTTTTGATGCCAGACTGGACTTGATACCACATGAACCTGGTGTGTACTTGATGAAAGATGCATCTGGTTCTGTTATTTATGTAGGTAAAGCCAAAAATCTTCCCCAAAGATTACGTAGTTATTTTGCTTCTAATCCGGTTGCAGATCCAAAAATTTTAGCAATGATTTCTCACATTGCCGATTTTTCTTATATTATTTGTCAAAATGAACTGGAAGCTCTGATTTTAGAAAATAATTTAATCAAGAATAATCGTCCCAAATACAATACACTTTTACGTGATGATAAAGAATACCCCTATATCAGAGTGACATTGAATGAACTTTATCCGCGAATTCTCAAAGCTTATCGGATAGGTCCGGATCGAGAACAAGGCACGCGATATTATGGTCCGTATTTGGCAGGTGACTTAGAAAGAGCATTGCAAGCGATTTATCAAATTTTTCCGGTGATGACTTGTAATAGAGTTTTGCCCAGGGATATTGATAAAGAGCGTCCCTGTTTGAAATATTATATTGATCGTTGTATTGGTCCGTGCAAAGGTGATGTTTCTGTTGCAGAATATCGGGCCAGCGTGCTGGAAATTTGCAGATTTCTTGATGGTCAATATGAAGATCTTTTGAGTTTGATTAAAACTAAAATGGATCAGGCGTCAGTAGAGATGCAATATGAGAAAGCTGCTGTTTGGCGTGACCGTTATCAAGATTTACAGAAATTGACTGCCGGTCAAGTGACGGTTACAAAAAATCCGGAAAATATTGATACATTAGGAATTGTCCGTAACGGCAGTGAAATTTGTATTCAAAAACTGGAGATCCGAAATGGTCGGATGATCGGTTCAGTTAGCTCTTTTTTACCGGATCAAGATGAAACCGGGGATGAATTGTTGACAGCTTTTCTTAAGCAACATTATGCCGAGTCTTCATATATTCCGAAGCTTATTTTATTACCGCATGAATTGCTTGATCAAAATTTGCTTGCGGAATATTTATCGCAATTGGCAGATTTTAAGGTAGAATTGCGTCATCCGCAGCGTGGTGAGAAAAGACAATTATTAAATATGGCAGAAACTAATGCGGAGCAAAATTTAAGACGTCACACCCTGATTGGAGGTTCGGCTACAGGTTTAGCACATACATTGAAAAATCTGGCGAAAATTTTTGGTTTAAAAGAAGCTCCACACAGAATTGAAGCCTATGATATTGCGAATATCGGAGCTGCAGATCGTACCGGGGCAATGGTTGTTTTTACCGAAGGCAAACCTTTGCGTTCAGCATATCGTCATTTCAAGATTAAGAGTTTTGAAGGTATTGATGATTATCGTTCAATGCAAGAAATACTAACTCGCAGACTTGAACGTCTCAAAGATGAACAATTTGGCAATCAACCGGATTTGATTTTGCTTGATGGTGGCTTGGGACATGTTAATGCGGTAAAATCAATTTTAGAAAAATACGCACCGGAAATTCCGGTAGCCGGTATGGTGAAAGATCATCGACATCGTACCAGAGGTTTAGTTTTAGCTACCGGTGAAGAAATTGAACTGAAAACTGAAAATGCAGATGAACGAGAAACAGCAGACCAAAGAAGTGAAAGATTGGGTTTGCTCAGATTGTTAACGGCAATTCAGAATGAAGCCCATCGCTTTGCACAGCGTTTACATAAAAAATCAAGGCTCAAAAGCACGATTCACTATAGTTTGGAAGATATTCCGGGTATCGGCCCGGCCAGACGCAAAGCATTGTTGAAACATTTTCGCACGGTGAAAAAAATTTCTCAAGCTGAATTGACGGAGCTGAAACAAGTTCCCGGTTTGCCGGAGAAAGTTGCGGAAACAGTTTATGAACATTTCAGAAAATAAAGATATTTGAAATGAGGTATTTATGTCTGTATATTGCTTGGCAGATTTTCATTTAAGCAACCAAGTCGATAAACCGATGCATAAGTTTGGTCAGGAATGGGAAGATCATGATCGGAAAATTAAAGAAAATTTGCAACGAGTACTGACTGATGCAGATTTACTTTTAATTCCGGGTGATGTTTCTTGGGCGATTAATTTGTATGAAGCAAAAAAAGATTTAGTTTTTATTAGTGAATTACCCGGAAGAAAAATTCTTTTACGCGGTAATCATGATTATTGGTGGGGAACATTGCGCAGGAATTATCGGGCAATGGAAAAATGGCAGATTGACAATATTGACTTTTTGCAAAATAATGCTTTCAGAGTTGAGGATCCTGATCTAGGTGGTTTACTGATAGCAGGTACACGCGGTTGGATTTTTCCTAATGATCCAAAATGGCAAAAATCGGATCAAAAGATTTTTGAAAGAGAAATCCAACGTTTAGCATTATCGTTGAGCCAAGCGGAAAAATTGAGAAAATCCGGTGATAAATTGATTGTGATGACCCATTTTCCACCGGTCAATCAGCAACTTGCAATTTCCGAATTTACCAAATTGATGTATAATCATCAAGCCGATGTTTGTGTGTTCGGGCATATTCATCATCGGGAAAGTCCTTATCAACTTTCAGGTGAATTAATACATGGGATTCCATTGGTTTTGACAGCTTGTGATCAAGTTGATTTTCGACCTATACTATTAGATGATTATCTGAAATCGTAAATGTCTGCATAAATATCAAAAAATGTAAAGTGCGAGGAATTCTATAAATGACAAAAAACACAAATCGAAAGGAATCTAAGTAAATGGCAAAAAGCATGACCGGTTTTGGCAAAGCTTTAATAACAGAAGATAGCTTAACATTTTCTGTTGAAGTTAAATCCGTTAATCAAAAGAATAGAGACTTGAGAATTCATATGCCTTATACTCTCAATGCCTTTGATTCGGAAATAAGAAAATTACTTGATTCTTATATTAGCCGGGGTTATGTTGATGTAAACATCAATTATGAAGATTTATCCGGTGAGCCGGATCTCAAATTGGATCTGAATAATGCCAGAGCGTATTTGAGTATATATCATGAAATTGAAGAATTGACCGGAGAAAAATTAGCTTCAAAAGCAACACTATTAGCCAGAAACAATAGCTTGATTACCAAAATGGAACAAAATTTGGATGCGGACAGATATTTACCGATTTTGTTAAAGACCTGTGAGCAAGCTTTGCAAGAATTTGATGCGGCAAGACAAGCCGAGGGCTTACACTTAATCTCAGACTTAAAACAAAGAATAATGAATATGCAAAGCCTTGTAGAAAAAATCGCATTGCGTGCTGAAACTGTACCTGAGTATCATAAAGAGCGTCTTTTGGAACGTTTAGCTAATTTACTTGATGAAGATTTGGAAGAATATTATGACGGTCAACGTGTAGCGGCGGAGATTTCGATTTTTGCAGATCGTGCCGATGTGACGGAAGAAATTATTCGTCTTAAGAGTCATCTTCAACAGTTTTTAAATACGCTTGAATTAGACGAACCGATCGGCAAGAATTTAGATTTTCTGGTGCAAGAATTATTACGTGAGACTAATACGATAGGTTCGAAAGCCAATGATTTGGAAATTATACAAATGATTGTAGAAATGAAATCAAATATTGAAAAAGTCAGGGAGCAAGTCCAAAATATAGAATGATTTTAATGATTAATTGAGAGTATTCAAGATTTCTGTTATCCTTGAACATCGTAACAATTAATTTAAATAACTAAGAACAATTTGAGGTGGTTAGGTGGAAAGCACAATATTTATCAAAGTAGGAGATTCGAGTGTGATCTCATTACAACGTTTGATTGCAATCGTTTCTGCCGACTCGGCTCCGATTCGCAGAATGATCCAAGAAGCACGTGAACGCGGAACTTTGATAGATACAACATATGGCAAAAAGAATCTTTCTGTTTTAATTATGGATAGTGATCACCTAATTTTATCTTCGCGAACGGTTGAGCAGTTAAATACAATTATTGAGGCTGCTTTATGATTAACAGCAAGATGGACAAAACTGAGATGCAAGGCAAAATATTATGTGTATCCGGACCTTCAGGTGTAGGTAAAGGTACGGTAATCAGCAAATTAATGGAAAAACGTCGAGATTTTGCATTATCAATTTCAATGACGACTCGTGCTCCGCGTGGCGAGGAAAAAGACGGAGTTGATTATTATTTTTGCTCTGCAACTGAATTTAAGGATTTAATTGCCAAAAAAGAAATTTTAGAATTTGATATTTATTCAGATGAATACTATGGAACGCCGGTAGGACCGATTCGTGAATTTATTCGCAATAAACAAAATGTGATCTTAGATATTACAATTGCCGGTGCTTTACAAGTAAAAAAAATATTTCCTGAAGCTTTAATGGTTTTTTTATTACCACCATCAATGGAATCTCTGCATGATCGGTTATTGAAAAGGAATACAGAAACTGAGGAGCAAATTAAAGCTAGAATCAGACAAGCGGAAATTGAGATTTCTCACGTGGAAAAATTTGAATACGCAATTTTAAATGATAAAATAGAAAACACTGTTTCAAAACTCGAAGCGATTATTATTGCTGAAGAATGTAAATATTACAATCAATCTGCGAAATTTGAACAACTTTTTAATATACATGACATTTAGATGCTAAATAATTATATGTCAGGGAAGGGAAGAAATTATGCTGACTAAACCATCAATAGAAGAATTATTACCCAAAGCTGAGAATCGCTATGTCTTGGCGATGTTGACCGCAAAGCGAGCAAGACAATTAGTTGACGGAGCACAGCCTATGGTTGATGAAAAGATTGACAATTTTGTTTCGCTTGCAGCACAAGAAATAAAAGAAGATAAAGTCAAAGCTGTTAAAGGTCAACAGGATATCAAAGTACCTTTACGTCCTGAAGTTGAAGCCGAAAGGCTGAATGCGGAATTGGAAGCTGAAGCAAAACGTAGAGAAGTTCAACATGCCGAGAACAAACGAAACATCGAAAGAATTCAAGCTCGTGAAAGAGTTCTCGAAAGGGTTCAATTTACCGAAGACGAAAAAGAAGTTAATAAGAATTTGGCTGAACAGTTTTTGCGCTTAGTCAATGAAAACACCGGGTTTGACGACTCCGATCAGGCTGATCAAGACAAAGAATAAGCTAAGCGAAATAAGTTAACTGTACGATAAAAAGTTAACTATCCAACTACACGACAAAAAATTAACCAGTACGAGCAAAAAGGAGGCATAGATATTATGAAAGCACAAGATAAATCCATGGAAACCATTGTTAATTTGGCGAAAAATCGCGGTTTTGTTTATCCGGGTTCGGAAATCTATGGCGGCTTGGCAAACACTTGGGATTATGGTCCTTATGGTGTTGAATTAAAAAATAATATCAAAAAAGTCTGGTGGCAAAAATTTGTTACTGAAAATCCTTATAACGTAGGAATAGATGCAGCTATTTTAATGAATCCCCGTACTTGGGAAGCATCAGGTCATGTTGCCGGTTTTTCCGATCCTTTAATTGATTGTAAAGAATGTCGCAATCGTTATCGTGCAGATAATTTAATTGAAGATTTTAATGAAAATCGTGGTGTAGAGGAGAATGTCGAAGGTTTTTCTAATGAGCAGTTGAGCGAATATATTGCACAAAACGAGATTCCTTGTCCGAACTGCGGCAAAAAAGATTTTACCAAAGTCCGTCAATTTAATTTGATGTTCAAGACTTTTCAAGGTGTTACCGAAGACAGCCAGTCAGAAATTTATTTACGACCTGAAACTGCTCAAGGTATTTTCGTAAATTTTCGCAATGTTCAAAGAACTTCAAGAAAACAAATTCCTTTTGGTATTTGCCAAATTGGTAAATCATTTAGAAATGAGATAACACCCGGTAATTTTATTTTCCGAACACGCGAGTTTGAACAATTGGAATTGGAATTTTTCTGTAAACCGGGAACCGATTTGGAATGGTTTAAATATTGGCGTGACTTCTGTATGCAATGGTTACTCGATTTAGGAATCAAAGAAGAAGATTTGCGCTTAAGAGATCATGGTCCGGAAGAATTATCTCACTATTCCGTTGCTACGACCGACTTTGAATTCCGCTTTCCTTTCGGCTGGGGTGAACTATGGGGAATTGCCGATCGTACGGATTTTGATTTGAAACAACATATTGAGCATAGCGGCAAAAATCTCTATTATCGCGATCCTCATACTAATGAAGAGTACATTCCGTATGTCGTGGAACCGTCACTGGGAGTTGATCGCATGTTTTTAACTTTCTTATGTAATGCATATGATGAAGAAGAGCTTGAAGATGGCAGCACCAGAACGGTTTTACGCTTACATAATGATTTGGCACCGGTTAAGATTGCCATTTTACCTTTGTCAGGAAAATTATCTGAGCAGGCGAATGAAGTCTATTCAATGCTGGCAAAGAAATTCACTTGCGAATTTGATGATCGTCAATCTATCGGCAGAAGATATCGTCGTCATGATGAAATCGGAACACCCTATTGTGTGACTTTTGATTTTGACTCTCTGGAAGATGAGATGGTGACAATCCGCGAACGTGACAGTATGGAGCAGATCCGTATCCCGATTGCAGATTTAATCAATTATTTCAGTGAGAAGCTTGATTAATTTTGTTGCCACAACGATAGAATAAAAAGATAACTTGTCGTAGATAACAGCTTGTAAAGTTGACTAAAATAGGCAAGAATGTTAATCTTTTTTTAGTCAATATTTTTATTCGTATCTTGCTTTACGAGTTCAAAAATGAGACAAATAAATGTGAAAAGAAATTAACGAGCTAATCTGTACATGGGAAAAAGATCTGTAAAAATTCTAACTTTGACCGAAATAGAAATTGGAAATGAAACAGGATAAGATTGACTTGTAGATAAGCCGTACTACTGCATAATGTAAGTAGTATGGTTTTTTTATATAACGTTAATGTAAGCAGTATAACTTTTTATATAGTAATACTTATTAAACGCAAGATAATGCAATAAAAATTACGGAGGTGTGCGAATGCAAAAATATGTTTATATGTTCACGGAAGGCAATGCGACAATGCGCGAATTGCTTGGAGGTAAGGGTGCAAACTTGGCAGAAATGATCAATTTAGGTTTACCTGTACCGGGGGGATTTACTGTTACAACTGAAGCTTGTACTCGCTATTACGAAGATGGCGAAGTAATCGCATCTGAAATTAAAGATGAAATCAAAAAATCAGTAGTAAAATTGGAAGAAGTAACTGGGAAAAATTTTGGTGATCCTGCAAATCCTTTGTTGGTTTCAGTACGTTCAGGTGCCAGAGCATCAATGCCGGGTATGATGGATACTGTTTTAAATTTAGGCTTGAATGATGAAGTTGTTGACGGGTTAGCGAAACTGTTTGACAATAAAAGATTTGCTTTAGATAGTTATCGTCGTTTTATTATGATGTTCAG
>JAAYNE010000084.1 GCA_012521015.1 Clostridiaceae bacterium
GCATAAAACCCATGTTTATAAAAACTCAAAAATCGAATTACATTGCACTTAGGAATCCATTTTAATAATGCAAAACAGGCGATTCAAAATTGTATCTGATTACAAACCTAAAGGAGATCAGCCAACAGCTATCGAAAAGATAGTTAAAGGACTTGCAAGAGGTGATCGAGCTCAAACTTTAGTCGGTATTACCGGCTCAGGTAAGACTTTTACTATGGCTAATGTCATTGAGCGTACACAAAGACCGACTTTGGTAATTGCTCATAATAAAACTCTTGCCGGACAATTAGCTGCTGAATTCAAGGCTTTATTTCCGAAAAATGCAGTTGAATATTTTGTTTCCTATTATGACTATTATCAGCCTGAAGCTTATTTACCGGCAAGTGATACTTATATAGAGAAAGATTCCTCAATCAATGATGAAATTGATCGTTTAAGACATTCGGCGACTGCATCTTTATTTGAACGCAGAGATGTCATTGTGGTAGCTTCAGTTTCTTGTATTTATGGCTTAGGTTCACCTGATTCTTATAAAAAAATGATGGTTCATTTACGACCGGGTCAACAAAAATCGATGGGAGATGTAATTGAAGAATTAGTCAACATTCAATACCTGAGAAATGATTATGAATTAAAACGCGGCAACTTTCGAGTGAGAGGTGATGTGATTGATATTTTTCCGGCTTCATCGGAAAATGTGATTACCCGAGTAGAGTTCTTCGGCGATGAAATTGATCGTATTACCGAAATTGATGCAATTACAGCACGTAGCATTCAAGGTAGGAACTACCAGCAAATCTATCCTGCCAGCCATTATACGACGACCAGAGAAAATACGAAGCGGGCAGTTGGTGATATTTTGAATGAACTGGAATCCAGATTGGAACAGTTGAATAATGCCGGAAAAATAGTTGAAGCTTATAGACTTGAACAACGTACCAGATATGATATGGAACTCTTACTGGAAACCGGAATTTGTAAAGGAATTGAAAACTACTCCAGACATTTTGACGGCAGAGAGCCAGAAGAGCCGCCTTTTACGTTGCTTGATTTTTTCCCGGAAGATTATCTGTTAATGATTGATGAATCTCATGTAACAATACCGCAAATCAGTGCAATGTACAATGGAGATCGCTCGAGAAAGATTTCTTTAGTCGATTACGGTTTCAGATTACCGTCTGCTCTGGATAATAGACCCCTAAAATTTCCGGAATTTGAACAACGTATGGGACAAACTATATTTGTCAGTGCAACACCGGCAAAATATGAAGCGACTCATTCAACTGCATATATAGAACAGATTAACCGTCCGACCGGTTTACTTGATCCGATTATAGATATTCGACCGGTTGAAAATCAAATTGCTGATTTAATTTATGAAATAGAAGAGAATATTAAAGTAAATGAACGGACATTGATTTTGACTTTAACTAAAAGAATGGCGGAAGAGTTGAGTGAGTATTTAGTGGGGCAAGGACTTAAAGTAAAATATTTACATTCTGAGATCAAAACTGTAGAACGTTTACAAATTCTCAAAGAATTACGTGAAGGAAAATTCGATGTTTTAGTTGGTATTAATCTATTAAGAGAAGGTCTTGATTTACCGGAAGTTTCACTGATTGCAATTTTGGACGCGGATAAAGAGGGTTTCTTGCGTTCGACGACATCATTAATTCAAATAATCGGCAGAGCTGCCCGTAATGAGCACGGCAGGATTATAATGTATGCCGACAATGTTACCGAATCGATGTATCAAGCTATCCAGGAAACCAATCGCCGCAGAGAAATTCAAAGTGAATTTAACCGTAAGCATGGAATTACACCACGAACAATAAAAAAACAGGTTTTACAGATTGTCGATACGGCATATAATTTAACTGAAGCTGAAAAATTGAGAATAATCGAAACAACAACCGACTATTTATCCGAATCAGAAATATCGGATCTGAGTGCAGCGGAAATCAAAACAATGATTGCCGATAATGAAAAAAGAATGCGGGAGGCTGCTGCCAATCTGGCTTTCGAAGAAGCAGCCGATCTTAGAGATTATGTGATGATATTGCGTGGAGAATTGAGGCATAAATATTAATATGTCAATTCTTCAAGATTAAATGCTATAATAATTAATAATAATAATTATTATTATCAAAATAAATAATGAGATTAATAAAACAATGACATTTGAAGAATATAAATAATAATATAATTTTCAGGAGGTATAGCATGAGTAATGCTCAACGCAAATATCAAGCTTGGTTAAACAATCCGAATTTTGACCAAGAAACAAAGGACGAGTTGCAATCTATCAAAGATAATGTTGCTGAAATCGAGGATCGTTTTTATCAGGATTTAACGTTTGGTACAGCTGGTTTAAGAGGCGTTTTGGGGGCAGGAACCAATCGCATGAATATTTATACGGTTGGCAGAGCAGCTGACGGTTTCGCCCGTTATTTCAAAGAGTGCGGTGCAGATTTCTGTGCAAGAGGGCTTGCTATATGTTATGATTCGCGTCATTTTTCACCGGAATTTGCTGAATTGGTAGCAAGAATATTTGTTACTTATGGGATTAGAGTGGTACTCTCCGACGAGTTGCGCCCTACACCGATGTTGTCATTTGCAGTCAGGCATTTCAATTGTGCTGGTGGTGTGATGATAACTGCCAGTCATAATCCTAAAATGTATAACGGTTTTAAAGCTTATGGTGAAGATGGAGGTCAACTGGGAGCGGAGGATGCGGATGCTGTTCTGCAAAAAATGAACGAGCGTGATGATTTTACTGAAATAATTGATGCCGCACTACCTTTAGCAGAAGCTAAACAATCCGAATTCTGGAATGAAATGGGCGAAGAATTTGACTTGATTTATAATGATATGCTACTTGATCTTGCTATCAATCCGGAAGCTTGTAAAAGGCAAAAAGATTTGGCAATTGTTTATACTCCTTTATACGGCACAGGTTATAAACCGGTGATGCGTGTCTTGGGGAGTTTAGGTTTTGAGAATATCAAGGTTGTTGAAGAACAGGCTGAACCAAACGGTGATTTCCCATCAGCACCGTATCCGAATCCGGAAGAAAGAGCTGCAATGGCTTTAGGAATTGAATTAGCAGAAAAAGAAAATGCTGACCTGCTGATTGCGACTGATCCGGATGCAGATCGTACCGGTGTAGCAGTCAGAACCAAAGATGGTGAATTTATTGTTTTAACCGGTAATCAAATTGGTCTGTTGATTATGGAATATATATTGAGTGAAAAATCTAAGAACGGAACTCTGCCGGAAAAATCATTCTGTGTGACAACTGTTGTTTCAACAAGATTAACCCGTAGGATTGCGAAAGCTTATAATTCCGATTTGGCGGAAGTTTTAACCGGCTTCAAAAACATTGCGGAACAAATTCTCAATCGTGATGAAAACGGTGATGAGCATTTTCAATTCGGCTTTGAAGAAAGCATTGGTTATTTAGCAGGAACCAAAGTGAGAGATAAAGATGCGGTTGTTGCAACGATGTTAATTGCGGAGATGGCTGCTGTGGCTGCCGAACAAAATAAGACACTTTACGATAATCTGATAGAGCTTTATCAAAAATATGGTTATGGTGCGGAAAAGACAATTTCAATTGAACGAATTGGTATGAAAGGTGCAGAACAAATTAAAAATGCCATGGATGGTTTGCGGGCTGAGAAATCCAAAGGTATCAGCGGGATTCCGATTACGTCAATCAAAGATTTCCAAACCAATGAAATAACAGATGTTTCAAGTGGTGAAACAAAAGCTGACAACTTACCGCAAAGCAATGTACTGTTGTATGAAGTCGGCGATGATTTAGACTGGATTGCAGTAAGACCATCCGGCACAGAACCGAAAATTAAAATCTATGCAGGATTTTATACTGATTCCGAGGCTGAGGCAAAAGCCGATTTGGCAAAATACAGCTCGGCAATTGTCGAACATATTGAAGAATTGTTAGATTCCTGAATTATTTAGTTTAAGTAGAATTTATGGCAGAGCAAATATGAAACAGCGGATTATTGCTTGGCTTAATTGCTTAAAATAATATTTTATCAGATGAAATTTACGCATTTACATTTACATACGGAATACAGTTTATTAGACGGGGCAAATCGAATTTCTGATTTAGCTCCCCGTCTTCTTGAATTAGGCATGGATTCCTGTGCAATTACCGATCATGGAGTGATGTACGGTGTAATCGATTTTTACCGTGCAATGCGAGCCAACGGAATTAAACCGATACTCGGTTGTGAGGTTTATGTTGCCAAAAGAGGTCGTGAGGATAAAATCAGTGGTATTGATAATCAATCTTATCATCTGGTACTTTTAGCTGAAAATAATCAGGGTTATAAAAATCTGATGAAGTTGGTGTCCTATGGATTTATAGAAGGCTTTTATTATAGACCGAGAATTGATTTTGCTCTGTTGGAAAAATATCATGATGGACTGATTTGTTTGAGCGCATGTCTCAGTAGTGAACTGGCTCGTACCTTTATGGAAAGAGGATATGAAGAAGCTAAACAGATTGCTCTAAAATACGATGCCTTATTCGGCCGTAATAATTATTTCTTGGAAGTGCAGGCGAATGACTTGCCGGATCAGTTAGACTATAATCAGGCTCTTATCCGTATGAGCCGTGAAACCGGCATACCGCTGGTTGCAACTAATGATTGTCATTATCAAACAAAAGAATCTGCATATGCACATGAAGTTTTGCTTTGTATGCAAACCGGCAAAAAGTTAAAAGATGAAGATCGGATACGTATGGATACCGATCATTTTTACATTAAATCACCGGAAGAAATGGCAGAAGCATTTATTGATATACCTGAAGTAATTGAAAATACACAGGTCATCGCTGAACGCTGTAATGTTGAAATTCCTTTCGGAAAAATGCATTTGCCGAAATTTGTACCTGATGACAGATCAAATAGTGTCGATTATATCAGGGAATTAGCTTTGCAGGGTTTAGAAGAGCGTCTAGAATTTAAGCAGAGTAATCAAGCACCGGAAGTTTATTATGAACGTTTGACAAGAGAATTAGATGTGATCGAAAATATGGGTTATGTAGATTATTTTCTCATTGTCTGGGATTTCGTTCGTTTTGCTCATGAAAATAATATTATGGTCGGTCCCGGCAGAGGCTCGGGAGGTGGATCTTTAGTTGCGTATGCTTTAAAAATAACTAATATTGATCCATTACAATTCAATTTATTATTCGAACGTTTTTTGAATCCGGAGCGAGTAAGTATGCCGGACTTCGATTTAGATTTTTGTTATGAAAGACGAGGTGAATTAATTGAATATGTAACTAAGAAGTACGGTTCAGATCATGTTTGTCAAATTATTACTTTCGGTACATTGGCAGCACGTCAATCAATTCGTGATGTGGCCAGAGTTTTGGATGTTTCTTTTGCCGAAACCAGTCGAATTGTCAAGATGATTCCTGACATTTTGAATATTACACTTGAAGAAGCTTTGGCTAAAAGCAGTGAATTACAATACGATTACAATAATAACAAACAAACTAAAGAAATTATCGATTTAGCGTTACAGTTTGAAGGTATGCCGCGGCATGCTTCAACTCACGCTGCCGGAGTAGTAATTGCTGATTGTCCGATAGTTGAGGTGGCACCATTATCACTCAATGATGAGTCGGTGGTTGTCCAATTCGATAAAGATACCATTGAAGATATCGGCTTAATCAAAATGGACTTTTTAGGTCTGAGAACTTTGACTGTAATGCGTGATACGGTTGAAATGGTTCGAGAAAATCATAGAAAAAGTATAAACTTTGATCAGATTCCCTTTGATGATAACAACGTTTACCAAATGTTAAGTAACGGTGAAACTGCGGGAGTTTTTCAATTAGAATCTCCCGGCATGACCGGTTTTATCAAAGAAATGAAGCCGTCAAATTTAGAAGATATTATCGCCGGTATTTCTTTATATCGACCGGGGCCGATGGAGCAGATTCCTAAATATGTTCGCTGTCTACATAATCCGGAAACCATTTCATATGACCATCCTCTATTAATTCCTATTTTAAATATGACTTATGGTTGTATTGTCTATCAAGAACAGGTTATGCAAATTGTGCGTGAACTTGCCGGATTTTCAATGGGGCAAGCTGATAATGTCAGGCGTGCTATGTCTAAGAAAAAACCGGAAGAGATGGCGAAATACAAAGATCTTTTTATTCATGGTGGAGTTGATGAAAATGGTAAGCCGGTTGCAGGTGCAATTAAGAACGGTGTTTCGGAAAAAATTGCCGATCAAATATTTGAGGAAGTGCAAGCATTCGCCGGATATGCATTCAATAAATCTCATGCTGCAGGCTATGCGGTTTTAGCGTATCAGACCGCTTGGCTAAAATTTTATTATCCGGTAGAATTCATGGCTGCAATGTTGAATTCATTCTTAGGCAACTTAGATAAAGCGGCAAACTATATACGGGTTTGCGATAAAGCCAACATTTCAATTTTACCCCCCGATATTAATAAAAGTGAAGCCCGATTTAAACCGGAAGGAAATGGAATCAGATTTGCTCTTGGTGGTATTAAGAATGTTGGAATTAAAGCGATTTCTCAAGTAGTTGCAGAGCGGAATCTGAATGGTGAGTTTAAAACTTTCGGTGATTTTATTGCCAGAATCAGCAATTATGACGTTAATCGAAAAATTGTTGAAAGTTTAATTAAATCATCGGCTTTGGATGTTTTTAAGATACCGCGAGTTCAGTTGATGGCGGTACATGAAGATTTTATGAATAGTGTTCAACGTTCGAAACAACAATCAATGGCAGGGCAGGTAAGTTTGTTTGATTTTAATGAAGTGGCTGATGCAAAGATTGTTGAACCGAGGTATCAACCGACTTTGCAGGAATATTCTCTAAGTAGACGTCTGGCAATGGAAAAAGAAGTTTTAGGTGTTTATATCAGCGGCCATCCACTAGATGATTATCAAGCTGCAATCAATAACCTGGTTACTTTACAAAGCTCAAAACTTATCTTGAACGAAAATTTGGAAAATCAGGCTGAAACAGTAGCTGAATTCTTGCTTGAGCAACCGGATTTAACCGTAACTGATCGACAAAAAGTTATTCTGGCAGGAATCATTGTAGCTAAACAGGAATTATTAACCAGATCAAACGAAAAAATGGCTTTTGTAACACTTGAAGATCTTGAGGGAACTTTTGAATTAGTCGTATTTCCGAAACTGTTTGCCGACGTAAGATTTTTACTGGTTGAAAATAAAGTCTTGTTGATTGCCGGACAAGTAAGTTTAAGAGATGATCAAAATCCTAATATCATTGCAGATCAAATTATTGAATTAAATCCTGATCAAATGAAATTGCCACCAAGTATGCAATACTATCTGGATGGTGCCAATGCGCACACTGACATTCTGTATAATAATGCTCAGGCAAACGGGAGTTTTAAGCAAAATAAATTTATAACTGAACAGACTAATAAACCTACTTCAATTAACGATCAATTCGAAACTCAAACCGACAGCAATTATTTGAAGTTGGGTATTAGGTGGGAACAGGAATTAGATGCTGAAGCGACAAAAGTATTGTTTTCAATGTTGGATTACTTTTCAGGTGATACTCCAATTTATATATTTGATTCGGAAGGTAAACTGATAATTAATCCAGAACAACCGAAGTATTTTGATTTGAATTACTTAGAGCAATTAACCAAGCGATATAGCATAGAGAGTTTTTTGATTATTTAACGGAAACATTATAATTTACGGATGAAAAAGTTGTATAATAATCATAAGTCAATTCTAAAATAATCGTCGTAAATATTTACTATAAATAATCACCTGAAACAATCAAAAATTATCCGAATTTAAAGGAGACCCGAATGAATCAAGCAAATAATGTTGAAACAAGTCAGGAAAATAACATTAAGACAATAGGTATATT
Organism: Clostridiaceae bacterium; assembly: GCA_012521015.1. Taxonomy (GTDB): domain Bacteria; phylum Bacillota; class Clostridia; order Saccharofermentanales; family DTU023; genus UBA5436. The sequence continues at coordinate 7,943 of JAAYNE010000084.1, forward strand.
AACAAGCGGCGGTGATGCTCCCGGAATGAACGGAGTGATCCGTTCTGTTACCAGAACGGCAATTAATTACGGAATTAAGGTAATAGGGATTCGCAGAGGCTATTACGGATTATTGCGAGGCGATGTTGTTGAGTTGGATGCACGTTCTGTTTCAGATAAATCCAGAGTGGGCGGAACATTTTTGATGACCGCTCGAAGTCAGACCTTTGCAACTGCAGAGGGCTTACAACAAGCTTGTAAGATGGCTCAGGTATTTGATCTTAATGCGCTAGTGACGATTGGTGGTGATGGTACTATGCGTGGAGCGGGTGATCTGGCAAAATTAAATGTGCCGGTTATCCATATTCCGGCAACAATCGATAATGATGTCGGATGCACGGATTATACGATCGGTTTTGATTCTGCACTTAATACAGCAATCAATTGTGTAGATAAATTGCGTGATACAGCATCTTCGCATGAAAGATGTTCGGTAATTGAAGTAATGGGACGTAAGGCAGGATATTTAGCATTACATGTCGGTATTGCAACCGGTGCGGAGATCATTCTTATTCCCGAACAGCCCTTTGATCGTGATAGAGATATTATCGGAAAAATTTTATTATCTCGGAATCGTGGGAAACAACATTATATTGTTGTGGTTGCAGAAGGTGCTGCCGGTGGAGAGGAGATCGCTCAATATATTGAAACTAATACCGGAACAGAAGCCAGAGCAACTGTCTTGGGATATTTACAGCGGGGCGGAAGCCCAACTTATCAGGATCGCTATTTAGCATCTATGTTTGGTATTCAAGCAGTGAAAGCACTAGTAGAAAATAGAGTGAATCGTGTGATTGTTATGCAACAAGGTAAAGTCACTGATCTTGATTTGTTTGAAGGATTAGAGATTAAAAAAACAATTGATGCGGATAATGTGAAAAAAGCAAATATGCTTTCAATTTAAAGCTAATGATTGAACAACATAGTTTAGAAGTCTTAGAATTTAATAAGATCATTGAGCAGTTGGAAGCAAAAGCACTCTCCAATCCCGGAAAAGCACTGTGTTCTGCTTTGCAGCCGGCAAAAAGCTTCAAACAAATGCACAACGAACTAGCTGAAACAAGTGACTTAGTTTCATATCTAATCTATGAGCCGGAGTTTCCTTTATCCGGTTTTGAAGAAATCAGACCGTTGATTGAAAAAACGAAAACGGGAGTCGTTCTTGAATTACGAGAATTAAATCGCTTTGTCAGATTTTTGTCTATAGTAGATTTAGTAAGGAAAAGATTACCTGATCTTCGTTCCGAACAGGAACGAAAGTATTTATTCTTTAAAAAAATTCAATATTTGGATACTTTGCCTAATTTAGCAACTAGATTAGGACAATGTATTGCAGGTGATGATGAAATTTTTGATCGCGCAACTCCTGAATTATTTTCGATTCGCCGCAAAATTCTCAGTACGCAAGAAAACATTAAACTTCACTTAAATAGGATTGTCAGCAATAAGAACAATTTTCTCCAAGATGCAATTATCACGATCCGCAGTGGTAGATATGTAGTGCCGGTTAAAGCTGAACATCGTTCAGAAATACCCGGAGTTGTCCACGATACATCAGGTTCCGGTGCAACTGTTTTCATTGAACCTTTGGCAGTAGTTGAATTAAACAATAAAATCCGTGAACTTGAAGTTGCAGAAAAGGATGAAATTTATCGGATTTTACAGGAATTATCTGAGCGGATTGCTCAATCGGCAGATGTTTTAAAATATAATGCGGATATTCTAGCTCATCTTGATTTCGTCCAAGCAAAAGCAAAATTATCCTTTAAAATGAAAGCGATTTCTCCCGAGATCAATGACCAAGGTCGGATTATACTGTACAATGCCAGGCATCCGCTAATATCGGTCGAAGATGTCGTGCCGATTTATTTCGAATTAGGTACTAATTTCAACACTCTCGTGATTACCGGACCTAATACCGGTGGAAAAACAGTTAGCTTAAAGACTTGTGGTTTATTTGTTTTAATGGCAATGGCAGGACTTCATATACCGGTTGACAGTAACTCACAAATATCTTTTTTTAAACAAGTTTTGGCAGACATCGGTGATGAACAAAGCATTGAGCAAAACTTAAGCACTTTTTCTTCACATTTAAAACAATTGATTCACATTATTGAGAAAGCAAGTTCGTCAACATTAGTCTTGACCGATGAACTTGGTGCAGGTACTGATCCATCAGAAGGCGCCGCATTAGCAATTGCTATTTTGGATTATTTGCGTCAAGCCGGTTGCCATATAGTAGCAACTACACATTATCGGGAATTGAAAGGCTATGCGATAAATACTGAATCTGTTAATAATGCATGTTGTGAATTTGATGAGATTAATTTACAACCAACATACAAACTATTAATCGGAGTTCCCGGAGTCAGTAATGCTTTTAAAATTTCTCAAAGACTCGGTCTTAAAGCTGAAATTATTTCCGCCGCTGAGCAGTTGATCTCTGATGAAAATATTAAGTTTGATGAATTGGTGGCAGCAATTGAAGTATCACATCATAAGGCCCAAATAATGCAAGATGAAATCAGAAGTTTGCAAAGAGAAAGCCTTAAACAAAAACAAAACTTGGAAAATGAACGCAAAGAATTAGTTACAGCCAAAGAAAAAGCAATTGCTGCTGCCCAGCAGGAAGCTGCTGAGATCATCCAATCTGCCCGACTGGAAGTTGATCAATTATTAACTCAATTGAAGACAGATATTAAACAAGCTCAAAGTTCAAATGAAAAACAAATTGTTCAGAAATCAGCAAGAGAGATTGAACGACAATTGTCAGAAAATGCTAAAAAGATCGAAACTGAGATGTATAGAAATTCACATGATAGTCAATTTGATCAAACATTGGTTGCTGAAGATATTGTTGTAGGTGAATACTATCATTCAAATTTATTTAATATTACCGGTCAAGCTTTAACTAAGCCGGATAACAAAGAGGAGGTTTCGCTTAGAAGCGGCGCGATTACGATCAATGTGCCTCTTGCTTCATTGCGTCTTACGAATAAAATCCAAAATAATTCTCAAAGTATATATAGTCAACAAGCCCGAGCTGAACGCAATGCAACCGGAAAAATTATCAGTGAGCGTAAACTGATGTTTGAATCTGAACTGAAGTTGCTTGGTTTTACGGTTGATGAAGCTTTGTATATGATAGATGAATTTATTGATAATGCTGTTTTAGCAAATATTCCGGTAATTCGTATAGTTCATGGTAAAGGAACCGGTGCATTAAGACAAGCTGTACATAATACACTGAAACAAGATAAACGGGTTAAAGCTTTTCGCTTAGCCGGAATCGGTGAAGGGGATTCCGGTGTAACTATAGTAGAATTATAAAAAGGGACAAAGTTATATAGATTTATTGAATCTAATAAAATTTATCTTGTATAACTTAACAAAAATAGTATAATATACTCAACGATTAATAAGGGAGATTGCACAAATGGAAATGAACCTTGCTTATCTGTTTAATCTGGGGAAAAATTATATGAGTTACAATATGTTAGGCTCAAAACCAGATATAAACAACGAAGGAGAACAGGGATATCGCTTTGCAGTCTGGGCTCCCAATGCAAAAAAAGTTTGTGTTGTTGGCGATTTTAATGAGTGGCAAGAAGGTCAAAATAAGTTGGAACCATATGGAGCAACCGGGATTTGGATCGGATTTGTCCCTGGTTTAGGGCAATGGGAACGATATAAATATGGCATCTTAACTCAAAATGATGACTGGATTCTTAAGGCTGATCCGTATGCTCGTCATGCGGAAACCAGACCCGGTACGGCATCTATTCTTTATGATCCTGATGATTATATCTGGCAAGATCAGGAATATATGGTGAACAGGGTTGATGCATACGATTTAAATCCCTTGAATATTTATGAAGTACACTTAGGTTCTTGGCGGCGTTATGAAGACGGGTCAGTGTATAATTATCGTGATATTGCTGAACAATTGGCAGATTACGTCTTGGAAATGGGTTACAATGCAATCGAATTAATGCCGATATCTGAATATCCACTTGATGCATCATGGGGTTATCAAGTAACGGGATTTTATGCTGCGACCAGTAGATACGGAACTCCGGCAGATCTGAAATATTTTGTTGACCATATGCATCAAAAAGGAATTCATGTTTTCTTGGATTGGGTACCGGCTCATTTTCCGAGAGATGCATTCGGTTTAGCAAAATTTGATGGTGAAGCAGTATATGAATATGCTAATCCTTTACTCGGTGAGCATGAAGATTGGGGTACTTTAGTTTTTGATTTTTCTAAAGGCGAAGTACGATCTTTTTTATTGTCTAACGCTTACTTCTGGTTAGATGAATTTCATTTCGACGGATTGAGAGTAGATGCGGTAAGTTCTATGATTTATCGTGATTATTCGCGTTCTGAATATATTCCTAATATTCATGGCGGCAATGAGAATCTTGAAGCAATTTCTTTGTTACAAGAATTAAATGCTATCATTAGAGAAAATTTCCCGGGTGCTATTACGATGGCGGAAGAATCAACGGCATTTCCGTATATGACAACCGGAGTAGATCAAGGTGGCATCGGTTTTATTTATAAATGGAATATGGGATGGATGAACGATACTTTGTATTTTAACTCTTTAGATCATTATCAAAGAGAATTTCACCATAATGCTTTCACATTTTCTATGGTTTATGCATTCTCGGAAAGATATATTTTGCCTTTTTCACATGATGAAGTTGTCCATGGTAAAGGAACGCTAATCGGCAGAATGGCAGGAGATTATTGGCGTCAATTTGCCAATTTACGTGCTATTTACACATACCAAATGGCACATCCGGGAGCTAAATTAAATTTTATGGGTAATGAATTTGCTCCGTTCACAGAATGGCGTTATTATGAAGAACTTGAATGGTTTATGTTAGAGTATCCGGCACATAATGAAATTCATAAATATGTAAAAACTCTGAATCATCTCTATCTTGATACACCGGCACTGTGGGAAGAAGACAATGATTGGCACGGATTCAAATGGGTTCAAGCTGAAGATTCAAAAAACAGTGTTTTCGCTTTCCTGCGTTTTAATTTGGCCCATGATGAAGCGATACTTTGTGTACTTAATATGACACCCGGTGTTATTCCGGAATATACGTTTACGATGCCTTTAGCGGGTAAATTCGAATTGATTTTGAATTCCGATGATGAGGAATACGGCGGCAGTAATTATTTAGGCGGCTTTGAAAATAAGCGTATTTATGAAACTTATGAATATATAATTTATCCTGAATCTACTGAGAAGCAACTGGATGAATTATCAAATGAATCAATTAAGATCAACTTAAGAGATGAGTTAGATGTTAATTTAGAACAAATATCGAATAAAAATAAAGAAGTTGATAAAGTGCTGTTTGGTTCGGATGAAGAATCTCTTGCAGATAATACAGATGATCAGATAGCAGAATTAGAACCATTTAGAATTGAACAACGCTTAGATATTGTAGTGCCACCGCTTTGTGGCATGTTATTTAAGTGGCGTAAAGCAGAACAGGAAAATGACTAAAGTAATACCGAAAACAATTAACGAAAAGAGGTGCTGGTATGCCAAAACAACAGATGATTGCTATGATTTTAGCGGGCGGACAGGGTTCGAGATTGGGAGTTTTGACGGAATATATCGCAAAACCGGCTGTGCCCTTTGGGAGTAAATATAGAATTATTGATTTTGCTCTCAGTAATTGTACAAATTCCGGAATTGAAACTGTAGGTGTCTTAACTCAATATTCTCCCTTAGAGTTAAACTCGTATATCGGGAATGGATATTCTTGGGACTTAGATCGTAATTTAGGTGGACTGTCAATTTTGCCTCCATATCAAAGTATGGCAGGAAGCGATTGGTATAAAGGTACTGCGAATGCAATATACCAAAATATCACATTTATCGACAATCAAAAGCCGGATTATGTATTAATTCTTTCCGGTGATCATATTTATAAGCAAGATTATCGTGAAATGTTACGTGCACATATTGAGGCGGAAGCAGATGCAACTATCGCCGTAAGAGAAGTTCCTTGGGAAGAAGCTTCTCGTTTCGGAATAATGAATACGGATGAAGCAGGCAATATTACCGAGTTTGAAGAAAAACCGGCAAATCCTAAAAGTAATTTAGCTTCAATGGGTGTATATATTTTCTCTTGGCAAATTTTACGTGAGTATTTAATTGCCGATGAGCAAGATCCGAATTCAAGAAATGACTTTGGTCAAAATGTCATCCCGGCAATGCTTGGAGGTGGGAAAAAATTACTGGCGTTTACATTTGACGGCTACTGGAAAGATGTCGGAACAATTTTCTCGCTCTGGGAATCTAACATGGATTTATTAGATCGTCCACAAGAAATCAATTTACAAGATGCATTGTGGAGAATTTATACCCGTAATACTTTGCAACCTTCACACTATGTCGGTACGAATGCTTCGGTCGTAGATAGTATATTAACCGACGGCGTTGAAATTCATGGTAGCGTAAAGCATTCAGTTATTTCAAGTGGTGCAATAGTTGAAGAAGGAGCGGAAGTCAAAGACTCGATTTTGATGCCAGGATCTGTAGTCAAAAAAGGATGTAAAATTGATAAATGTATTATCGGCATCGACACAATAATCGGCGAAAATGTCGAAGCGGGAATTTCTGTCAAAGAAGGTCGTGAAGACTTCGTCAGTGAAAAATTCTGTAGCGATGGAATAACGGTGTTTGGAAGCGGTCTTGTGATTGCCGATAATGTTAAAATAGTTGGAAATTCAATGTTATTCCCGAAAGAAGCAGGACAAACATGCGATGTTGTTCTTGATAGTATAATTTTAGGGGTTATATAAAGGAGGGTTTATATGTTAACTGATGCAATGGGAATTATTATTGCGGACAATAGTCGCATCCAACTTGGGGAGTTAAACGTCGAACGAGCTTTAGCAGCGACTCCTTTTGGCGGAAGATATAGAATAATTGACTTTATGCTTTCCAGCATGGTCAATTCAGGAGTTAAGCATGTCGGTATTTTAGCCGAAACAAAATATAGCTCTCTAATGGATCATTTAGGAACCGGTTCGCATTGGGACTTAGATCGTTTGCAACAAGGTTTAAGAATTATTCCACCCTATATGCAATCCGAGTTTTTCCGCTCACCCAGCCCTCAAGATATAAACGGATTATATGATTTTTTAAAACATTCAGTCCATATGTATGTCATAGTTGCAGAAAGTAATATAGTTTCTAATATAAGTTTCACGCAATTTGTCAAAGAACATGAAAAAAGCGGAGCAGATGTCACCGCAATGTATAATCACGATTCTAATTCATTCGGTGCACCGAACATTTCTTTGACATTTGAAGATAATAGATTAGTTGATATGATGATTGATCCGTTAAATCCAACAAGCGATTGTTCGTCATTAGGTGCTGTAGTATTAAGTAGAACTCTGTTGATGGATTTGTTGACACAAGCTATTGCCAGAGGTGATTCATTGTTTAACACGGAATTTATTTTGGAAAAATATAGAGAACTAACAATCCGAGGCTATGAGAATAACGATATGACGTTAAGAATAAACTCTTTAGCTACATATTTTTCCGCTTCAATGCGTTTACTCGAAATCGATGTTTTACATAAATTATTTAAATCTGAAAACAGAATTTACACAAAAGTAAAAAATGAATCTCCGGCTCGCTATTTTAAAGATAATCATGTTTCAAACAGTTTGATTTCAGACGGTTGTGACATAATTGGCACAGTTGAGAACAGTTTAATTTTCCGGGGAGTTAATGTCGGAAAACATAGTAAAATATCCAATTGTATCATTATGCAGGACAGTGTAATAATGGAAGGAGCAGAGCTCAAAAATGTAATTATTGATAAAGACTCTGTAGTCAGATCCGGTGTCAGGTTGCAGGGTTCGCCGGATTATCCGGTAGTTATTAGAAAAGGAGTGATCGTGTGAAAATATTATTTGTTTCATCCGAAATGGTCCCACTGGCAAAGTCAGGCGGGTTGGGTGATGTAGTTGGTGCATTACCAAAAGCTATTCGGACACAAGGGCATGATGCACGGGTAATATTGCCTTTATACAAACAAATTAAAGATCGCTATGGTGATCAACTTAAGTTTATGCGTTGGTCTATGAATAAACTTGGTTGGCGAACCATGTATAGTGGACTTTTTACTATGGAAGTAGATGGTGTACCTGTTTATTTCATTGATAATGAATATTATTTCGGGCATGAAGCTCTTTATTTAGATTATGCATTCGATATTGAGAGATTCAGTTTTTTCCAACGTGCAATCCTTGAAGCTTTGGGCGAACCGATGCAATTTGAACCCGATATTTTACATTTGAACGATTGGCAGAGCGGAATGATTCCAGTTCTATTAGAGGCGCATTACAAAGCACATGGTTATCATACCGATGTTCAATGTATTTATACGATTCATAATTTGAAATTCCAAGGAATTCATGGTAGAGAAAGAATTCAGGATTTAATGGAATTACAAGATCGTTATATGACTGATGCTGCTGTGATGAAAGACGGTGTGCCGAACTTCATGAAAGCAGGTATTTTATACAGTAATCGTGTTACCACGGTTTCTCCGACTTATGCCCAAGAGATTAAACAAGACTATTATGGTGAGGGTTTAAATAATCTTTTAAGTGATCAATCTTGGAAAGTGGTCGGCGTGTTGAACGGTATTGATGTTAATAGTTATAATCCGGCAGAGGATAAATCAATTGCCAAAAATTATACTGTTCGTACATTCCAAACCGGAAAAAAAGCGAACAAGCTTGCATTGCAAGAAGAAATTGGTTTAGAACAAAGAGAAGATGTTCCGATGCTGGCAATGATTACTCGTTTAACTTCTCAAAAAGGCTTGGATCTCTTGTTGCACATTGCAGATGAATTGATTTCTGATGACGTTCAACTTGTGATTTTAGGGACGGGAGATGAATTTTATGAAAATGCTTTCCATGATTTAGAATGGTATCACCCGGATAAAGTGCGTTCACTGATTATGTTTGATGAAGAGTTAGCAAGAAGAATTTATGCTTCGGCGGATATTTTCTTAATGCCTTCGATGTTTGAACCCTGTGGTCTGGGACAAATGATAGCAATGCGTTATGGCACATTACCTGTAGTCAGAGAAACCGGAGGCTTAAAAGATACGGTTATTCCATACAATAAATATGACGGGAGCGGTACAGGGTTCTCATTTAGCAATATCAATGCTCATGAGTTCTTATTTGCAATCAAAGATGCTCTAGATACTTACCGTGATAATCCTGATGCATGGAATCAATTAATTAAACAAGCGATGAGTAGTGATTTCTCATGGGAGCAATCTGCTAAGCGCTATATCGAATTATATGAAATAATCTTAGCAGAAGTCTAAGCTCAGTAGAATTTCAAACAGATTGAAATCAAAATTGGAAATAAAAACACATTAGAAGTTTGAATCAATAAATTGAATAAGGTAAATTTGAGCTTTAACGGTAGGGGTCAGTTATTGATTCCTACCGAATTTCTTGCACCGAAGATTCTTGTGCCTATTCGGATCATAGTTGCACCCTGAGCAATTGCATATTGATAGTCATTGCTCATTCCCATTGAAAGTTGATTGAAATGCGAACCTACCATGGGTTGATATTTTGCAAGTAATTCTTTAGTTTTTGCAAATAACGGTTCAGCGTCGGCAGGATCACTGTAATATGGTGCCATCGTCATTAAACCTCGCAAACAAAGATTTGGTGATTGCAAAACTACATTAATTGCAGTTTCAAGTTGATCTACATACAATCCCTGTTTGGATAATTCCTGTGAAACATTAATTTGTAAGAGAATTTCACTCACTACATTAAATCTTACTGACACTCGCGAAATCTGTTTGATTAATTTTATTGAATGAACGGAATGTATCAATTTTACTTTTCCGACAATATCTTTTACCTTATTTCTCTGTAGAGTGCCAATGAAATGCCAATTGATTTTATATTGTCTTTGCTTATCATCCGGCAGTTTTGCATAGATCGCTTGTTTTTGTTGTAATTCCTGAACACGATTTTCACCGAATTCAGTTGCTCCAACTTCATTTGCTAATAAAATGTCGGTTAGGCTGTAGTTTTTACCTACGCAAATTAGAGAAATATCCTGCGGATTACGATTTGCTGCTAGAGCCAGTCGATCTATTTCTTCGCGTACTTCCTTGATATTAATTGACAATTCATTTTTTCTCTTATCTGACAATTTACTCTCCTTTAATGTAATCCGGTGGCTGAATCTCCTACCGAAACATCATCCGGATTCAGTACTATCATGGTTGAAAGCCCGATTTGATGTTCAGCTTTTTCCAATGATTCAATTAAGGCATAGTCATGATTATGTTTCTTAATTTTTACTTGGGTTTTTTCTATATAACCGTTCTTTTCAATCATTATTCCTGCTTCTACATTGCCGGGCTTAAAGTCTAGTAAAGCACTTAGAGGGACTCTGAGACCTGATTCTTTATTTAATTCAACATCCAGCGAAACAATTCTGCGATCAGACAAACGCTCCAATGATGTATTGCAGCGCATGATAATCATTGTGCCACCTGCGGTTTCTTCTGATTTGATCACTAAGCCGTCATTTAAATTGATTCCATCTCTGGTAACCGCATCAACTGTAGATGAAACTTGAACATTGGTGCTCTTTCCACTAGGTATGAAAAATGCAAAATATTGTTCGATTGAATTTGTCAAACAATATAAAGGCTCATCTTTTTTTGCTAAATCAATTTGTTCAAGACGACCTTCAGGTGCGTTTTCTAAATAATCAGTTAACAATTCAGCCGTTAAGTTGTCTATATTGGCAGGATTTAAACGATCCTCTAAGCCGTCATAAGTTCGGATAAATATGCCTGACTGTGAACTTTGAATAATATTACTTTTCAGTCCGATTTCGTTTTCAAGTTCGTGATAATGATTTAATAGTTCATCAAGACGTGTATCTTTAAAATCATAATCTCGCAGACGTTCATTTCTCAGATCAAGTACTGAATCCAAGGCCGCTTCATCCGTTGCCAGATCAGAGAAGTTATTATTGATCAGACCAGTATATACATTGCTTAAAATATCACGAGTTTGGCTGGAAGTTTCATAATCGATTTGTTTAGCACCGACATTGCCGTTATCTTCAATTAATTCGTATTGATAATTAATAATTTCATTCTCAACAGCTTGCAATTCTTTTAGACCGTCAATTTGTTGATCAGGAACAACATAAATTAATTTTTCATTTTTTGCTACTTTTGAGCCATCGGCAAATAAACTGCGCACAGTTCCATCCGCCGGAGACCTGAAAACAGTTTCATCTCTGATAATCAGGGCTTCCACTTCGTAATTATCTGAAATATATTTTTCTGTAAGAAACATGAACTGGGGGGCAGGTTTATAGTGATTCAATATACGTACAATCATTAACATAGTAATTATCATAATTATCAAAATAATAATTACTAAGCCAATAATTCGGCTCCATTTTTTTCGTTGTTGAATTTTGCGGTAACGTTCAACGTCATTGTATTGTATTCGAGCTTTCATTTCGCTAAGCCTCTTGCCAAATTTTGTCTAATGCTATCATACAGGCTAAACGACCATATTCAAAATTCAGTCCGCCTTGTAAGAAAACTGCATAAGGAGGTCTTAATGGAGCATCAGCAGATAACTCAATTGATGAACCCTGTGTAAAAGAACCCGATGCCATTATTATATCACAATCATAACCCGGCATTGCTGAAGGGATCGGAATAAACTGACTATCGATAGGTGATACTAATTGTACAGCTTCGCAAAAAGAAATTAATTTATGCGGATCCCCGAAAATGATCGTCTGTACAATATCACCTCTTTTTGCTTGTGGTAACGGCTCAACCACATAGCCCTGATTTTTGAACAAAGCAGCTGCGTGTACCGCTACCTTTAAAGCATTAGCTACTACCTGCGGTGCCATGTATATACCTTGAGCAATTGATCTTGAAAAACCTAGACTTGGTCCGATCTCACTTCCAACACCGGGGGCATGCATTTGTTCAGCACATAATTTGATCAACTTGGCTCTTCCAGCAATATAGCCACCGCTAGCGGCAATTCCGCCACCTGGGTTTTTGATTAGGGAACCTGCTATTAAATCGGCACCAAATGCTAAAGGTTCGGCTTCTTCTACTAATTCACCATAACAATTATCTACTAAAATCAGACTGGTAGGAGAATGATTTTTTACAATACGAGTTATTTTTCCAATATCTTTATTTGTCAACGCAGGACGTAAAGTATATCCTCTTGAACGTTGAATATAGATTGCTTTATATGGTATTTTTGAATTAGTTAATATTTGTTCCAGCCTTGAATAATCAATCATTCCATTAGGTAACAATTGAACCTGATCATATTCGATTAAAAAATCTTTTAAACTGGCATGATCTATAGTTTGATTGATACCTAAAGTTGCATGTAATGTGTCGTAAACTTCGCCACTAACAATAAGAAATTTATCATGAGGACGTAGAATGGCCTTCAGCATTACGGCTAAAACATGGGTGCCGGAACTGAATTGCATTCTGACTAATGCTTTTTCTGCTCCGAAAATTTCTGCAAATATTTGTTCAATTGAATCTCTACTGGAATCATTGTAGCCGTATCCGGTACTGAATTGAAAATCAGAAGCACTGATTTTTGCATTTTGAAATGCTTTAATTACACGCAATTGATTAAACTTGCGTAATTGTTCAATCTGATTGAGCGTATGTTTACATTCTTGCAATGCTTCTTCGGATGCTTCGTAAGCCCTTGATGAAACATCAAACGAATTATAAAATTCAAAGCTCAAAACTTATCCTCCATATTTGCATAGCTAAAAAACAAAACCTACTAAGTGTGTGAATACTTAGCAGGTTTTTGGTGCGACCAGAGGGAATCGAACCCTCACGGTCTCCCACACGCCCCTCAAGCGTGCGCGTCTGCCAGTTCCGCCATGGTCGCATTTTGACGGTTTTTACATTATATTAGGCAGATAGCTTATTTGTCAAATTATTGCCTGAACTGCAAAAAATCCGAATAAAATGTCATTGTCGACACGTGATTATTGTCACTTAAAGAATATATTATATGAAATATAATAGTGTTCTTTTCAATGCGGTAGTTTTCGATATCAAAAAAATATTATTGAAACAATTTCAATAATATTACAAAAAGATTACTCTTGTAATATTTACTTGCTCAAAAGCAAATGACTTTTTATACTAATATAGATCATCTATATTATGGAGGATAGTATGGCAGGCTTTTTTGAAAGACTATTTGGCAGATCAAACGATGATTACGAAGAATATAATGAGTTTGATGATTATTATAATGAAGTAGATTCCGATTATAACGATCTCGACTATTCTCAAGATAATTATTCGTACAATGAGCCAATTGCAAAAACCAAACCACAATCGCAGTTACCGTCGGAACACAGACGCTCTCTCGGGCGTGTTGTAGATTTAAATCAAAAATCCTATCAACAACAGATTGTAATTATGGAACCATCAAATATTGAGTCTGCCCAACAAGTGTGTGACGATGTTCGATCAGGCAAAACAGTTATCTGCAATATTGAAAAAATAGATCCGAAAATTGCTCAAAGAGTAATTGATTTTATTACCGGTGCTGCTTATGCGTTGCGCGGTAATGTTATGCCGATATCCGCATTGATATTTGTAGTTGCACCTGGTACAACCAATATTACGCATAATGCTTCATTACGTGAAACTTCCGATACGGTTGAAGAATATGTCCGACGTGCAGCGGTTCAAGCTAGGTAGATTCGAAATTTTTACTAAAATTATTTTAATTATAAAATAATATTTCTAAAATACTATATCTTGTTATAATAAAAAGACTCTTTAGTGATTAATCATTGGGTCTTTTTTTGTTGGAGGTATATCATGAAGATTGTTATAGGTTTAGATATTGGCGGGAGTACAACGAAAGTAGTCGGTTTTCAAAGAGAAAAATTACTGGAAGTTACATATGTCAGATCAAGTGATCCGGTAGCAGCAGCTTATGGTGGGATTGGAAAATTTCTGAATGTCAACAAGCTAAAATTAGATGACGTCGAGCAAATTCGTATGACCGGTGTTGGATCTTCATATATAACTCAAGATTTTTTTGAAATTGAAACGGTTATCGCCAATGAATTTGAAGCTGTTGGTTTGGGTGGACTCTATATATCGCAGATTGATGAAGCGGTTGTAATCAGTATTGGTACCGGAACTTCTTTTGTATATAGCAATAAAATAAAGACTGAACATATTATAGGAAGTGGTATCGGTGGCGGATCAATTTTAGGTCTTTCTAACAAGATTCTTAATTTTCATAACTTTGATATAATTTCAGATTTTGCCGAAAAAGGTGATTTAACGCATATTGATTTATTAGTCCGAGATATTTCTAAAAAAGTTCCCGGACTTCATAGTGATGCAACAGCATCAAATTTCGGCAATGTAAACGATGATGCCAAACTGCAAGATTTAGCGTGTGGTATTGTCAATATGGTATTCCAATCAATAGGTACAATGGCGATCCTTGCAGCCAGATTAAAAAAAGTAAATAATATTATTTTTGTCGGATCGGTTGTTCATATTCCTCGCGGTCAAAAGTCTCTTAGACAATTTGTTGAACTATATGATGTAAATGTAATTCTACCGGAAAACGCAAGATTCGCCACAGCAATCGGTGCAGCTCTATGTTCTAACTACTCAAAGCTAAATAGATAGCGAATAAATTTGTAAAAAAGATAAAGAGGAGATATTTAAAATTATAGTAAAATTAAGAATAATGTGATGCTCGAGAAAAGATAATGAATTACTATTATCGACAAACGCCCGGTAAAGTTGTAACTTTATTTTAAAATTCAAAATAGAACGAATTAAAATAGTTGACAATAAAAAAAGTGTTTGCTATTATTGTCAAGCACTCTAAAAAGGGGTGTACACATCGGACCTTGAAAATTGAACAGCAGACAAACACAAAAGAC
>JAAYNE010000085.1 GCA_012521015.1 Clostridiaceae bacterium
AAGAGCAGATAGATCCCCTTGGTCACCAGTGGGATAGACAAGTCATAAAAGAGCCAACCTGCACGGAATCCGGGGTAGCAAACTTGATCTGTAAGAGATGCGGGCTGGAGAAGGAAGAGCAGATAGAGCCCCTTGGTCACCAATGGGAGAGAAAAGTCAAAAAAGAGCCAACCTGTACGGAACCCGGGGCGGCAAGCATGGTCTGTAGCAGATGCGAATTGGAAAAGCCAGACTCAGAAGAATCGATAGACCCATTGGGTCACCAGTGGGAAAGGAAGGTCAAGGAAAAGCCAACCACTACGAAACCCGGGGTGTCAATTATGGCCTGTAGCAGATGTGAGCTGGAAAAGCCTAACTCGGAAGAGCAGATAGCGGTAGTGACTCAGGAATGGACCAAAGGTTCGGACATGCCTGCCAGCTTCACGTCAGATACTGCTGATGCAGGCTTCTTACATGTCAAGGTAGACGACATAGTGGTAGATCAATCAAACTATGATGTAAAAGAAGATGGCACCTCAACGATTGTTACCTTCAAAACTGAATTCCTTGAGACTTTGTCTGTAGATAAGCACATGGTAGAAATTGTTTCTGCAACAGGTTCTGCCTTCAGTGTGCTTGAAATCAAAGCACAAGCTGCTCAGCAAACCGAAAAGGTAACTCCACCAAGTGATACTCTGCCGAAAACAGGAGAGAGTAGTGGGCATTACTCATGGTTAGCGTTGATATTCTTATCCGCAGGCGGATTAATCTTATTGGATCGCAAGAAGAGAATATCAAAGCAAAGAGATTAGATTAAAAAAGAGATTAGATTAAAGTCGGCTGCTAAGAAAAGCAATAGATAAAGGGAGCTGAATATTAATTCGGCTCCCTTTTTAGGTACGTTTCAAAGCATTTCATTTTCGTGCTATAGTTGTCGTAGGTGATAATTTATGATAAATGATTTTATGAAGAAAATTGGTAAAAAAGCCTATCTGAAAGATTTAGATAAAATTGATTTATCTAAATTAGACAGTGATATTAAAGTAGTAAAGGATATTAGCTATATAAACGATAATTCAAATGAACATAAATTAGATATTTATTATAAAAGCAATAATGAATTAAAACCGATTATGATTGATATACACGGTGGTGGATTTATATCCGGCTCTAAAGAAATGGATTCTTTATTTGCTAATTATCTTGCACAAAGAGGCTTTGTGGTTTTTACTTTAAATTACAGACTGGCATATCCGACAATTACTGTATTTGATCAAATAGAAGATATATCTGATGCAGTTAAATGGATTATTTCAAATGCTGAAAAATACGAAGGAAATCTTGATGCAATGTATATAACTGGTCATTCAGCAGGCGGAGTTTTGGCAATTGCAGAATCATTACTATGTAATGATAAGAAAATGCGGGATGATTTTAATATAGATGAAAGAAATTACAAATATAATGGCATTATTCTTGATTGTGGAGTAATGCATTTTTATATAAAAAATATAGCATATTGGGGAATGAGAAATATGGTATTCCCTAAAGACTATAAAAAGATGGATAAATATCAATATTTGATTTTTGAAAACAATTGCGCATTATCAACATTACCTAAAATTATTTTACTAACTAATGAAAAAGATGAATTAAAAAAAATGACTTATTATTTTAAAAAAGTTTTAGATGATCATAATGTTGCTAATAAATTATTTGATATAGGGACCGATGGCCATATAGGAATAATTTTTAAACCATATACTGATGAGAATCAAAAAGTAATAGATAATATTCAAGAATGCTTTGAAGTTGGAGAAAAAGTAAAAAAGCTTACAAAATAAACTCAATCGCATTTTTCTTTAAACAAAGATCTTTATAGTCGAAAAATAAAATTTTAGATATTAAATTAAATGACAAAACGTGGATTGCATTAACTACTCAGTAATTAATCATATTTATTTGAAAAGCTGAAGCTTGCTTAACCGACTCCGGTTGGGAACTGCAAATGAAAGAAAAGGAGCAATATTACACTACCGAACCCGTTCAGGAAGGTCACATGAATTTCGCATATTTCGAGCAGCTCTGTGATGTTAAAAATAAGCAGGGAAAGATCGTTGGATATGCATTTGCAGAGTTACTTCCTGGTGTTTTGAATAAGAGACTCGCCACCAAAAGCGATAGCGGCGAAAAGCCATTTCCATTGAAAATCTGTTCAAGCGGATAGAATTTTAATCATATCCAAATCTTAACGATTCATTTTGATTGTTTTGCTTTCTGTTGCTATGGTCTTATTTTTCCTATAATGGTTTACGCGGATTGTATTCGTTTTTGTGTAGAAATGGATGAGATTCATGAAAGAAAAAAACTATAAAACAGCCTTAGGCACCATTCACTATTGGATCAATTATATTGACTCTGCAAAACCAAGTTTGATTTTTTTACCCGGTTTAACTGCAGATCATCGTTTATTTAACAAACAAATCGAATATTTTAAAGGCCGCTGTAATGTATTCGTATGGGATGCACCCGGCCATGGCTTGTCATGGCCTTTCACGTTTGACTTTGATCTTATGGATAATGCCAAATGGCTCTATCGTATTTTGGAGAAGGAAAAATTACTTAAGCCTGTGATCATCGGTCAATCCATGGGCGGCCATCTTGGACAAGCATTTGTAGAACTTTATCCCGACCATCTTAAGGGCTTTATAGCTATCAACTCTGCTCCACTCCAAAGAAAATATATGACTTCTCGGGAACTTTGGCTTCTCAAAAGAATGAAAACCATATATCGTCTCTACCCTTGGAAGTCTTTATTAAAGGTTGCATGTAAAGGAGTTGCAGTAACAGTTTATGGACAAAGGCTTATGCATGACATGCTGCTGACCTACGATGGAAATCATGCCAGAAATAGCCAAGTTGCCGGCCATGGGTTCAAAATTCTTGCTGATGCTATAGAAAAAGATCTGGCCTATGCTATCAAGTGCCCTGCCTTACTCATTTGTGGTGAGGAGGATAAGATAAATTCAATTAAGCGCTATAATAAAGCATGGCATAAAGAAACTCAAATTCCCCTTAATTGGGTCAAAAATGCCGGTCATAACGCAAATACAGATCAGCCCGAAATTGTCAATAACTTAATCGATACTTTTATCAAAAATTTACCCAAGTAAAACTATCAAGTGAATGATGTTCGTTTTGGTATATGATGCTACAAAAAGACGATAAAACGGACACAATTCAGAGTCGTCTTTTTTAATATCAAATTTTAAAAAACACAAAAAAAACATATAAAAGTCCACTAAAAAACAAACATCAAGTCTATCCTAAAAGCATACTAATTAAAAGGAGATAACATCATGAAACGTATTAAATCAATAACTCTGATATTAGCCTTAGTTTTAAGCTTAGCATTAGGCTCAGTAACAGCTTTTGCAAAAGAGAACAACGAATCAAACCAAGGTCAACGCAGAGGTCAAAGTCAAGCACAGGAACAAAACATACGGGGACAAGGACAGAGTCAAGGTCAAGGGCAAAAACAAGGACAAAGTATGCAGGGTCATGGTTCACAGTCAGTAGCATTAGTTGCAGAATTGACAGGACGCAGTATTGAAGACTTGTTACAAGAACGTCGTGAAACCGGTAAAACTCTAAGTGAGATTGCGAATGAAGCAGGCGTTGGCGAACAATTCAAAGCAAGTTTTTTAGCGACAAAAAAAGCTCGTATTCAACAATTAGTTGAAGCGGGCAGGTTAACTCAAGAATTGGCAGATGAAAGAATTGCGCTAATGGAGCAAAATTTTGCCAATTGTGATGGTACAGGTATTGGTAAAAATCAAGGTGGTGAATCAGGCATGGGTCTTGGTCTAGGAAGGAATAATGGTTCCGGTAAAGGCTTACGCGACGGTAGAGGAATAGGCAATGGTAATCAAGGTAATGGCCTGCGCTTACGTGATGGTAGCGGAATAGGAAATCAAGGTAATAGTTTATGTGACGGATCTTGTTTAGATTAGAATAGATTTATCATATAGAAATATTTGATAACACAAGTTATAACATTGTTATATAGTAGTTTTCAGCTTATAAGGTGACAACAGAACAGTTTTTACTATGGTTTTTAGTATAAGTTGCAATGTTGTTACCTATTTTAAGTTCTGATATATCATTTCTCAATTGCAATTTTGTGTTCCAATGTAAATTCAAAATAGAACGAATTAAAATAGTTGACAATAAAAAAAGTGTTTGCTATTATTGTCAAGCACTCTAAAAAGGGGTGTACACATCGGACCTTGAAAATTGAACAGCAGACAAACACAAAAGAC
>JAAYNE010000006.1 GCA_012521015.1 Clostridiaceae bacterium
AGTTTGGTAAGATCTTCAATTACACCGTTCAGTGACTTAACCAAGTTAACGGATATCTTGGTCTTCAGATTACCAATACTCTTTTCAATCTTTTTAACGTCAACGTCGTCTTTAAAAGAGTTGTCAAGTAAAGCGGATATGTTGTTTGTAACAGCAGTAATCTGGTTAACGATTTTCTCCTGTATTGACTTAACAATCAATTCTGACAAGTTGCTACCTGAAATAGTTTTATGGATCTCTTCTTTGGAGACGGATGTCCATTTCTTACCTTCAAATTTGTCTAACAGATCTGACTCACCTTTGAGTATCTCTGCCAGCCTTTTCTCCTTCCTGATATAATAATCTGTACTGCTCTGAGAGATATCATAAAATTTTTTGAATGTGTCCAAAGACGACAGATCGCCAGAAGGTATTATACCTTCTAGTTTGTAATCTTTATAATCTTTTCTAAATGCTTCGAGCTTTAACGCTTCCTTAATAGGCGTGTCAAACTCTAATTTATTTCTATCTAGAACAGTTCTTAGATTTCTTCTGGCTTCTGCTTCTTGCCTTATCTGATGATTTATGTATTTTTCAACATCCTCGAAACTGCCCTTTCCTTCTCTAATGTCTCGAAGTATATTAATATGCCCTATATTTTCTTCGTTTAATGTGTTAAGTATTTGTTTCCTGTACATTTCTTGATATTTCTTAATATCAAATTCCCCGCCACCTGCACCACCAACAGACGCAATCTCTTCTCCTATATGCTCAAGGGATTCTTTAAAAGAATCAACAGCAACACGCAACTGCCCCATTGTATTAGTGCCTACGTTATTTAGGGCTCCATTAATATCCATGAAGATATTACCGAGCTTATTCAATTCTTTTTGGAAAGGAAGCAGTTGAGATGTAATTGAGCCTTTGTCTATGCTGGCTATGCTATCAATTACCTTTGCAACATCATTGAACTTTTTATTGAGGGATGAGATCTTCCTTGAAAAGTCCTCAGAATTAGGAAGACTTCCTGATTTAATATTACCAAGAGCTTCTGTAATGTCAACGAAACCATTACCGATTTCTGCAATAGCTTTTTGCAGAGGAAGTAATGTTGAATTTATAGATGTCCTTTCCTCAGACAATATGGTGCTTAATGCGTCCGAAAGTTTTTTAAATGAGGCATACAGAGCTTTAACCCTGTCTTTAATACCTCTCATGGTGTCAAGGTTTGTACTTGCAAGTGCTTCTTCAAGTTCCTTCCTTATTTTAGCAGATACACTTTCTACTATATTTTTCTTAGATACTTTGGTCTTCCCGCCCTTAATATTAATACTCGCTATTTCTTCAGCAACTGTGGCAAGCTTCTGCATGAAAGCATCAACAGATTTTTGAAGCTTTTCAAGCGATTCTGTTGACACGCTGTCATTTATCTCATCAATGACATTTGAAAGTTTTTCAAAAATAGCCTTTGCCGATGCGTTTAATTTTTCTAATGTATTAGCGAATCCTTCCACGGACGCTTTAAACCCTATTGAACCTGACCTCTCCAGCGCTGAATTTACGTCGTCAAAACTACTGCCCAGCTGAATTATATTTGCCTGTAAGGGCAACATTTTAGAATCCAGTTCAGCTTCTTTTACTGCCAGAATGGTTTTAAGTTCTCTGCTGATTCCTTCAAAGTTCTGCCCCAGTGCACTTATCCCGTTACGGATACCCTCTAATGAAACTGACCCGCCGCTAGTGAGCTTTTTATGTATATCTTCCTTTGATATATACGACCACTTTTTATCTTTATAATCGCTTACTAAATCCGTCTTACCTTTAAGTATTTCATCGAAACGTTCTTGTTTACTGCGTAGGTTCTCTGCTTTCTTCTGGAAAGAACCATAAAGCCTTTCGAAAGTAGTGTCCTCTGGTAGTTTATATATATGAAATACCTTATCTAAACCTTCCTCTTCAAAGTCATCTAAAAACTGTTTACTTTTTCGTGCCTCACTTACTTGTGTTTTAAAATCAATTTTATTCTTTGCCAGTACTTTCCAAAGCTTACCAAGATCCTCATTGGTTTTTTTCAACTGGGCATCAAGATCGTTTGAAATATCCTCGAAACTACCCTTTCCACGTTTAACTCTCCGTAAAAGATTCAAATCACCAATAAATTCTTTGGCTAGCGTATTTACTATCTGATCTCTGTATAGCTCTTGAAATTTTTTAACGTCAAATTCTTTGTCATTGTCCGTTACAGGTGCCACAAGCTCCCTGCCTATCGCACTAAGTGCTTCCTTGAATCCTTCTATGGACAAACGCAAATCACCCATAGTGTCTGTCGATATATTATTAAGTATACCTGTGATGTCTGTAAAGTTGTTTCCTATGCCAGATAACTCTCTTTCAAAGGACACTAATGGGATATCGGCTAAACCTCCGTCTTCACCCAACAAGTTATCTATTACACTATCCAGTTCACTAAAGTTTTTAATGAGAGTGGAAATTTTATCTGCAACGTTTTGTACATCCGAAAGCTCACTGGATTGTATGTTATTGAGAGCTTCTGTAATATCGGAAAAACCATTCCCTATCCCAGCAATGGCCTTTTGCAGAGGCAGTAACGATGTATTTATAGACGTTTTTTCCTCCTCCCATATTGCGTTTAATGCATTTGAGAGTTTTCTAAAAGATGCATAGAGAGCTTTAGTTTTTAATTTAATCTTTTCCATTACTTCTATATCAGTGCTCTTGACTGCTGCCTCAAGTTCTTTTGTTAGTTTATCCACAACGCTATCGATGATATTTTGCTTAGTTCCTTTCCCGTTGCCCTCCTTAATTCCAATACCCGATAGCTCTTCAGCAACTGTGGCAAGCTTCTGCATGAAAGCATCAACAGATTTTTGAAGCTTTTCAAGCGATTCTGTTGACACGCTGTCATTTATCTCATCAATGACATTTGAAAGTTTTTCAAATCCGATACCTTCTCCTTGCATCTTAGCCTTAACCTGCTCTATACCATCAACGCTTATTGTGTCTACAAGTTCTGTAAGGGACTTAGAAACCCTATCTACAAAACGATCGGTAACTTCTTTAGGTATTAAAACTTTCTTTCTTTTAGTTACTTTTTGCTCAATTGGAGCCTCTTCAGCTTTTTTAAGCTCTGCGTTTAAAAGGGCAAGTTTCTTCTCGCCCTCTTTTAGTTGAGAAGTCAGTTTTTC
>JAAYNE010000086.1 GCA_012521015.1 Clostridiaceae bacterium
TCGGTTTAATCATATACATACTGACCAGACCCGAGAATCCTGCCTGTAAAAGCTGCGGCGAGCCTCTCACGACAAAACATATATACTGCCCCTACTGCGGTGCCGAAAATAAGCAAATGTGCCATTCATGCAGAACAATTCTTGAAAAGAACTGGCTGGCCTGCCCTACCTGCGGCCAAAAGATAGAAAGTGAACGGCCGGAAGCGCTTGTGATAGTAGATGGGCTGGATAATAACCCGTAATAACCCCTTTCGACAAAAAGAGATTTCAAGCCAAAAACACCTTTAAAATACCAGGAACCCTTGATTTTTCAAGGGTTCCCGGATAAATTATCAAAGTTAGATCAACATAGAAATTTACGCTCTTATATCTTCTTAGATTTTAATAGTTCCTCTATATACTTTTTTGATTTTTTATCCAGTATTTCACCGGAAAGAGCTTTTAATATGAAACTATCCATTTCATCAGTGCTGTATTTCTCCCTAATAACAACCAATATTTTTAATATGTCAAGCAATATTGATTTATGCATTGTTTGCTTTATGCCTGAAAAATCTATAGATAATAGCGCTTCAACAATTTTATCATATATGTTCGGCTTGTATGGTACTATCTTGTCAAGTGACTGTATACACTGCCTTATAGTTATTGGCTTTTCATCCTTTAGCAGCTCCAAATATTCATCAATTGTATTTTCCAGTTTGTTTCCCATATCCCGGAAGGTTGGAAGATATATCGCTAATCCGGCAGCGTAAAAAATGAAATCTTTAGTGTAGATACGCTGAAAACCCTGTTGTAATAAAAATGTAACATTTGGTTCTCCGTTATATCTTTTTATGATACTATTCTCGACTTTAACAGTAAAAATAAAAATAAACCTCTGTAGCCATTACAAAAAGTGGACTACGGAGGGTCCCTCATTTTCAAAGATGTGTTGTATATTTAAATATTCTTTGCACTGTTAACAACGGTTCATGTCTGGAACAGATCAGTTTATTGTACTTACTGATCCCGATTCGCGTTATTCAAATTATGGCCTATATTTTAGACTCGGAGTTAAGCATCCGGTATAGAAAAAACTCTTCTGATAGGATTGATAAGGATATTAGTAAAAATAAACATTTAATAATATTTCATGGAGGTTAGTGTTTTATGTAAAATCTTCGGATATTGATGATGGTTTCACTTTATCTGCAAACTTAGGAATATCAGCCGGTAATCCAACTCTCATAAAAAATCTTGCAAACGCTTGCGATAAATGTTCACAATAAGGAGAACGTAACCGATATCTAACATTAATGGATTTTACAAAATCCTTTAAGAATTTTATTGGAACTGTAAAGGTACTCCTAAATTCTACTATATAAAAGTCTTCTTTATCAAACAAACTCGCCTTGTCTAATAAATGTAACCCTGGCATATAGCCCCGACGAAGAGCCTCCTTTTGTTCTATGTTCTTAAATGACGGATACATCAGCTCTAAAGCACTTAACGACCATACAGGACAAACATGAACTAATTTGACTTTATTATATTCTAAGTCACATGACTGACTTAATATTACAACATTGTAATAAACTAACTTCCCTGCATCTTTTAATGCCCTAATTAAATTTTCTTCATCTATGAAGTTATCAGGCAGAGGAATAAAAGGTAATCGTGGAATAAAATCCCCTTGCCTTAATTCCGTTGATTTTATTTCTTCATACCAACTCATTTACCATTCCTCAATATCATAAATTTCAGGCATAGCCCTTTCAATAGAAGTAATATTTATTTCTATAGATTTCTCTTCCTTAGGTTCTATATTAAAGTCAAAATCATGCTCAATAAGATACTTAAATATGTCTTCACCAGACAACACTATTACCTGTTCATTAAAAGTGGTATTTGAAAAAGCTTGTTCTGGTTGCGTAGTTAGTACCCCCGTTGCAAAAATTCTCTGTCCTGTTATATTTTCTAATGGTTTACTCGCTAATTTTTGCTTATTAAGTATTTCAAATATAGATGATGTTTCCACTGTTTTAAATAATGATGTGAATATATCTTCTTCTTTGTTAACATATGACACTGTGTTATTATCGATACATGGTACTGCTATCATTATAAAAACCTCCTCTCCAATTCACCTTTTATAATTTCAAAAAACCATTTTTCGATTACTCCATGCGCTTCGCATGTCCATTCAAAAATATTGTTTTGAGCTGTAAATGGTTCTTTATAGTTTGAATACATTGAATGTTCCCATATCAATGCTTCTTTTCCATCAGATGCACCTTTTACTATTGATAAAACTATAAAACCTTTAGGTTTTAGTACTTCGAAAGAATAACGTAATTGAAGACTCTTTGGGGTGTTCGATACATTTTCACCAGCAAACAGACTTGATCCTAATTCTGCATTTATTTTCATCTTATCTTTTAAAAATTTAAATATATCTTTCTCACTATAATTAAATTCAATTGAGTTTATATATCTTAAAAATAAATTATTTACTTTTATATCAGGTTTTACAGCAAATATTACATTAACTAAATCCATAATAGATCGGGAAAATGTTTTCCAATCGTATGAGTTTGTAAAATTTAAAGTTATAATTCCTGGTCCAATTTGAACTAAAGGCCATTCCTTTTCACTTTTTCTTAATCTATGCTGTATCATATGTTGGGCTAGCTCAAGCGGAATGCTCGCATTTGCCAGTTTTTCATAATAAGGGTATTCACTCTGTAATTTATCAAATAATCTACCAAGTAATAAGCTAAAGCTATGGTCTTGTTCATCTAAAACATTCCATCTTAATTCAAATATGGCTTCCCTTAAAGGTTTATTTTTAAAATTGTGCCTTTCCATTGAGTTTCCTCCAAATAAAATTTCTTATTCTATTAACTTCATAAAATGATAACAAAGCCTGAAACATCTTTGGTATTAATGGAGTCCCAAACCACCATTGCCTCCAATAAAAGAATATTTAAACTTCATGACCATCATACCGTCAATAATAGTATATCCAAGGAGTTATTCGAAAGTTCTTCACCGTTTTGGTAATAACAAAGAGGATTTTAGATATAAACATCAATAATTTCAAAATCTTGGGTTAGACAACATAAAAAATACCTTTATTTTCTCAAACTTCCGTTTCCATAGCAAAAATCATTTTATTCGCTTCCTGAAGTGGATCAATATTGGAACCACCTTCTTATTAATTAGAATCCCATACATGACTCAATTCTACTTTAATACAGTATTATACTTTTTATTTACTTTGTTCATAGTCTACATTCATGGCTTTTCCAGCCCTATATAATTTTTCCTGAATCTCATTTCTTCATACTTAGTTTAGTAGAATCAACAATAAAAATAATCATTTTTAATATCGGATAAACAAAGATGACAAATAATAGCCAAAATTAATAAACTATAACCCTATGTATATATATAACAATATAAAGCTCAAATGTAAACAGTATAGACATATTTCCTTTGTAAATTTTTGATTAATTTTTTGTTAATTTTCTTATGTAATATAACTAAAAACCAGATCAAAAGCTGTAAAATGTAATGGTTTGTGTAATTTAAACAGAAACAATACTCTTTAGTAAGGGGTATTAAAAATACTCATATAATCTAATACTCTTAATGCGTGCTCCAAATGGTTTGAAGTTTTCAGATATAATCGTAAGCGTGTTTATAATTTTACTGGCTTATCTATAATCAAAGAAACTAAAAAGCTCCACTTCTACAATAGAAAAAATTTTTTGCTAATGAATCAGCAGTTTATCTATTCAATAGAATAAACCCGTCAGACATAATATCCATCACCTTTGTGAACAGTCCCAGCAGTTCACTAAAACATCACCACGTTTGTAAGAACCTTATCGTAATCTTCTTTCGATAGCTCGTATTTTAATTTGGGCAGCTCTTTTATAAATTTTTCAAATCCCTTCCTCCCAATAAAGCTTACCGGCGGGTTAAAAAACATTTCACACTTTTTCGCCAGTGCTTCTTCTGCGATCCGGTATTTATTTTTCGCTGCGTTCATCCTAATCGTACATACGGTATTAGGCTTCGAAAGACCGGGATAACCGCAATCCCATGCATGGCGAAGTTCATCATAGCTAAGCGTTTGAACCTCTTCGCGTCCGCAGTCAAGCAGATAAATACACTGTTCATCATCGTAGCCAACCATCAAAACGTAGTGAAAGGGAATATGTTCCTATGATACAGTTTCGAATAGTACGGAAGATAATACATATCCAAAGCGCCTAAAACGGTTGGACAGCCGGCATCAATTTCCACTTTTGCTTTTTTGATTGCCTGTTCAAACGTTTTATACTCGTAATGCTTATACTCAAATCCTACAATGGGAGCAAGGAATTTATACCTCTGTTTGTACGTCCGTCCCCAAGCACAATGATTCGTTTTATATCCGATTTCGGCGTTTTCATGTAACAGAATGATCCGAATGAGGAAAGAATAAAAAAAAGCTCGGCGGAAGTATTTCCCCGGTATCACGAATATATAAATCCTCTATGCCGTTCCACATGCATTCGTAATCGTCCGCATGATGCTTTAACGTGATTAATTTTGCTTTCATAAATTCATTTCTCCTGTCGTTACATCATTCTTAAAAACAGATCCATAAAATATAAATACTGTCAATAAGTATAGCATAAACGACATAAAAACAAAAGAACTCAACCGTTTTGCCGCGCAGCAGCGGATAACAGCAGCGCGATGGAGAACACGAATATCGCGGCCCCAAGCCACACGGACAGAATCGGGAAAACCGAAGTTATAAAAAGATACTTTTGAAAA
>JAAYNE010000087.1 GCA_012521015.1 Clostridiaceae bacterium
ATCTAGTTCGGGAGAAAATTCTGCTAACGCACTTACTGATTTAGCAAGAAAATATAATTCAAAAAAAGGATATATAAAAATTATTATGGCTAGTATAAAAATAAGATAATTCAAAACTTTCACTCCTTTTAGTCGTTATAGTCCCACTGTAATTTCCACTCCACATATTCTTCCTTCGTGATTACTCCATTATGGTAGTCACGTTTTTTTTGTTGCCATTCTTTAAAACATCTTCTATATTCCGGCAATGCAAACATTACTGCAATTGGAGATTCAATCGCTTCCCCATCTGTACCAGCTGGAATTTTCATGGATGGCTTATCAATATCCTTATCAGTCTGAAATTCAAATAGTGCTATCTGCAAAGGAAATTCCTCTTCAAACCAGAAAAATGATTCCATTACATCTAATGGATTATCAAATTCATATGTCTTTAGTGCATTGTAATTTACATTTAAAATTTCAGCCATCTGGTGCAGCATAGGCTCCTTGATGGTTTTTCTATTGTCAGATTCATATTGTGAAATTCTGATGTCTGCACTTCCTGCATCAAAGCCCAGAGCAATTCCGAGTTCTTTTTGTGTCATACCTCGAAAGGTACGGATAAATCGAATTCTCTTACCTGTTGTCATAGGAAACCTCCTGTATTTTTATTAAATCTAGTATAGCAGAGCCTGCTCTGAAACTCAACATAAACTTAATAAAATTGTTTTAATAAATAAAATTACATTTAGTTAATGAAAAAGTATTGACTAATAAAAAAGCATTAAGTATAATACAATACATAAACAGAACTTAACGAAATAACATTAAGTATAAAAAGGAGAACAGATAAGAAAGAAATGAATTACTGAAAACTGAATAGCGATATATCTTGGCAACAGATTTTGCGATGATACCAGATATGGTGGAGCAAAACATAATGATACTCCTTTAAAGGGTGGGAAAGGATCTTGAACAGAAGAAGCCCACAGTTGTTAATGCAGCAGAGGTTGCCTGAAATGGTAACACCAAGATATATGTAGAACGCAAAACAACTAATAACACGAAAGGAGGCATGTGAATGGAAGCAAGTATGTTTATGGATGTAAATGAAGTGGTTGAAATCTTAGGAGTGAAAAAACCTACTGCATACAAAATTATTAGACAACTGAATGATGAGCTGAACGGCAAAGATTTTGTAACAATAGCTGGCAGAGTCAGCAGACAATATTTTATGGAACGTTTTTATGGCTTACAAAAAGCTAATTAATAGAATTTAAGGAGGGCAATGAATGTCAGCATATAAAGACCAGAAGACCGGTAAGTGGTATGTATTTTTCTACTACCGCAATTGGCAGGGAGAGAATAAAGGTAAGACTAAACGAGGCTTCGCAACAAAACGCGAGGCCTTGGAATGGGAACGGAATTTCAAGTTGAAGCAGAGCGAAAACTTGGATATGACCATGAATGAGTTTTACAAATTATATGAAGAGGATATGAAGCCAAAGCTGAAATTAAACACGTGGCTTACAAAGAAACACATTATTACAGGAAAAGTATTACCATACTTTGGAGAGCGTAAGATGAATGAGATTACAGCCGCAGATATTTTGAAATGGCAAAATGTAATGATTGAATCGAAGAAAGAAAACGGGGAACGATTTAAGCCCGGCTATCTGAAAACAATTCATGATGAGCTGTCGTGTTTGTTTAATCATGCGGTGAGATTTTATAATCTGAATGAAAATCCATCTAAGAAAGCTGGAAATATGGGGAAAGAGTCCAAAGAGGAAATGCTTTTTTGGACAAAAGAGGAATATCTGAAATTTGCAGATGTAATCAAAGATAAACCTCAATCCTATTATGCTTTTGAGATTTTATATTGGTGTGGTATCCGTGTTGGAGAATTACTTGCACTGACCATGAATGATTTTGATTTGGAGAAGAAAATCTTAACCATTAATAAATCATATCAACGATTAGAGGGCAAGGACGTAATTACTTCACCAAAGACAGCAAAAAGCAATCGTGTCATTTCTATGCCGGATTTCTTGGTAAGTGAAATGAGGGATTATATGAATATGCTTTATAAATGCAAGCCAACAGATCGTTTGTTTCAGG
>JAAYNE010000088.1 GCA_012521015.1 Clostridiaceae bacterium
CCATTAATAAAACCTGCCATCGGTGAAACCAAAAACACACAAAGCGCACCTATTTCATCAGAAGTACCTATTCTTCCCGAAGGATGCATTTCGATGGTTCGTTTTCTTTCGGCTGCAGGATCCGGAAAAGTATTAAACCATTTTACGTTTATTTCTGTGTCGATAAAGCCCGGTGCAATGCCTACAATTCTGATTTTCGGTCCCCACTCGATTGTTAAACTTCTAACAAGTCCGGTTATAGCTGTTTTTGTAACATTATATGGAAAACAACCCGGAATGGATGCAAAAGCATGATTTGATGTCATTAAAATAATTACTCCACCATTCGATTTCTCAAGATAGGGCTTGCAAAGCTTTGACAAGCGCCAATGTGAAGTAAGATTCAAATCCATATTATATTTCCAATCCGATTCTGCTGATTGTTCAGCACCGGTAAATATATTTTGACCTGCATTGGATATTAAAATATCAACTCCACCAAACTCATCAACAGTCCTCTTGACCGTTTTTTCCATATCTTCCGGCTTCGTTACATCACATTCCGTAAAAATATATTTCCCTTTATACTGCCTCATTTCATCATTCAGATCTTTTTTCAGAGTCCTTGCACAACCTGAAATATTAGCACCTGCAAGTGCCATTTGACGGGCAATCCCTAATCCAATGCCTGAATTAGAGCCTGTAATCAAAGCCGTTTTTCCTGACAAATCAATTTGAAACATGTTATTTCATTTAAATTAAACGTAAAATCCTGGTTTTGGCACTAAAACTCCCGGGTGCTTCTCCATTTCTTCTTCAACTAAATCCACTCCAAGCCCAGATCTATCAGACAAAAGTAGATGCCCATCTTTAATCATTTCTGATATTGGATGAGTAATCACAGAATCACGCCATTCAACATCGTTGAACATAAATTCTTGTCTGAAAAAATTAGGAACCGATGCACAGACATGAGCAGATGCCAAAGTAGATAAAGGACCATTTGGATTGTGTGGAGCTAAAAGAACATTATATGCTTCCATCATAGTTGCCATTCTTTTCATTTCAGATGGACCGCCACATCGGGTTATATCAGGCATTAAAATATCACATATATGATTTTCAAGCAATGGACGAATATTATGTCGGGTATAATGACGCTCTCCAACACAAATGGATATATTCGACGGAATCCTTTCACGCATGGTACGAAGTGTGTCAACGTTTTCAGGACCTACAGGCTCTTCATACCAGGTAATATCGAGTTCAGAAAACCTTTGAGCCATTTTTACTGCAATCCTATAATTAAGCATTGCGTGAGTCTCAATCATTATGTCAAAATTTGGCCCAACCGCATCTCGAACGGCTTTACTAACCTCAAATGCTAAGTCTTGCTGTTCGGATGTAAGATTCAAATTCACAGAGATATCTTCTCCGTATAAGTAATTGGTGTGAGCAAACGGATCAAATTTCAAACCCGTAAAACCGGCATCTTTAACTTTTTTGGCTTGACGTGCATAATCATCCGGATTATGCCCTCCACCCATAAACCAATAATTGGCATAAAGTAAAATATTCGTACGGAAAGCTCCGCCTAACAATTCATAACAAGGCACTCCAAACACTTTTGCTTTCAAATCAAGCAATGCCATATCAATACCGCTTATCGCACACATGCTTGCTCCGAAAGGACCAATCCAATTTAAGTCTCGATATAATTTTGTCCAAATAAAATCAATTTTCATTGGATCAAGTCCAATAATCCGCTCTCCGACATGTTTTGCAGCTTCATATACTATAGGACTTCCCGGCCAATTTGTAGCTTCGCCAACTCCGGTATGACCCGTATCCGTGTAAATTTTAAGCAAAGTCCAGTTGTACTTCACTCCTTCCACCAGCCAAACTTTTACATCAATAATTTTCATGTGTAACTAAGTATGTTTTTGAAATTTACATAATCCCATATTTATCAAAAGCTTCACGTGCTTTCATCCCTTCCCGGATCTTTTGTAAAACCATTTTTTCCCCGCGGGCTCTTTCAAGTGCACAAGTAAACACTTCTTCTTCTATCTCTTGCGGCACGACACAAACACCATCAATATCACCAATTAACATATCGCCATCATTTATCCGAACTCCTTCTATTTCAATAGGCACACGAAAATCGATTACTTTTCCTCTTGGGGCTTGATCTTGTGCATAAGGACCGTATGAAAATGTGGGAAAATTCAAAGCTAAAATTCCTTTCGTATCTCTTGAATATCCATTCACAACTGCTCCGGCTGCTTTACACTGAAGGGCTCGAGCACTCATTAACTCACCCCAAAGTGCAAATTTAGGAGATGCACCGGAACAAACATAAACCTCATCTTC
Source organism: Clostridiaceae bacterium (assembly GCA_012521015.1). Classification (GTDB taxonomy): domain Bacteria; phylum Bacillota; class Clostridia; order Saccharofermentanales; family DTU023; genus UBA5436. The sequence goes on from JAAYNE010000088.1 coordinate 2,353, forward strand.
TTTTAAATCGTCCAACGCTTCGAGCATCATTCCAAAAGCTCTTTTTAATAAGGGGTTTGCTCCTCCAATAACTTTGGAACTATCCAATACGTCTGCTTCAAGAACGGTCATCGCTCTTCCGGCTAAAAACATATCATCGCATAAAGGCCGGATAATAGGTGGCAAAAACTGATGAGTATAACCCATTTCATCCATAATGTCACCAATTACAGCTGTATAAAGCTCCTTTTTAATAAGTTCCAATAATTCTTTATGATTTTTCCACTCTTTCATGCTTAAAAAAATTTAAATTAATACACTCTCTATTCTACAATCAATTTGATATACTGAACGTCTGTTGGAGTAGTTATTTTTAAAATACAAAAATTTGTAACTTGATCTTTGATTTTTAATATATTTATTCCAGATTTTAGTTCTCCCATATCCAATAATCTTCCTTGTGAATTAAAAATGTGATATTGACACTTTTTCCCGATAAAATCCTTTAACTTAACAAAAACACTATTGTCCTTAACAGGATTTGGATATACTGAAATCTGATTGTCATCATTAAAAGTCTTTATTCCAGTTCTAAAATCTGTGTAAAGCTGAGATTGCGGAACAACTTCTCTTAATTGCGAAGCGCTGCTCCACTCAAATTTAATGGCAGCATTGTTCCACCATTGATTAAAATCTATTATGATAGGGTATAACTTTCCTGCTTCCAACACTTTTTTTCCTGTTTTAGTAAGTAAAGCATGACCACCCGGATAATCATTTATAATCATTTCACCATCAAGTATTATTCTTACGCCATCATCAATTGTAGCATAAAAGATATATTCTTCAGAGTATAAAGGTTGGATGTAGCCTTGCCAACGAATGGACCAAAAGTCCGCACCAAGTCCGCAACCAGGTCCTTCCAAGTACCAAATATAATCTATTTCAGGCCAAATAATATCACCACAAATTGAATCCACGAAAAATTGTTCATCCCCTGAAATAACACCTGCCACACCTTCACCCTTCCAATAACTTGCACTTAATCCATCCCCACTTCCAACAGGCAAACTTGGATCATACACTTCAAACTTTCTAAATGCTGACCCATAAGAGTAATCTGTATTCCCGTCTGCATACGCTTTTACCAACACATTTCCTTTTTTGCCGGTTAATGTAAGTATGTTTCCATCCAAAGTTACAATATCATCCCCATCAACGACTTCAAAAGTAACTGGCAATCCAGCAGAACTCACAGCATTCATAGTATAAGTATGACTGTCATAAGCAATTGACGGAATAGAATCAAATTGAATCATCTGTTCTGTTAGTGACTCAGTAATTTTTGAAGTTACAATTGCTCTTGTATTGATTCCGCAATCATCCATTATGTAACTGATTATTGCCCTCCCATTCCAATCAATCGGCGCATAATCAGCAAATCTGACATTAAAATTACTCAAATCCACACTTACAGCAATATCAGGAGCTGTTTTCGTCCCCCAAGGAATTTCGGCTGTTCTTGAAGTATTATAAATTTGTCCATGAAATAATACGCTTTTTGTGTATGCTGATGTCCCAGACCCATAATCTACTCGAATCCCTAATAAACTATTCGAACTTTTATTATAGAAAGTTCCATCTAAATTAAAGCTAAAACTGACTGACTTAGGTAAATCAGATACTCTTATTCCTGTTTGGTAAAATGGATATGCATCGGACGAAATTCCCAAATAAGCAGTTGAGGTATATGTGTCAAATTCTGCATAATTAGCTGAATTACAGTTTGCTCCAGGATAATAATGTAAAACCTGCGCCACTTTTCCTAATGGATTTCTTCTATAATCATAATCAAATGCAGTTGTGCTACCATCTTTGATTGTAAAATATACGACGCCTTCTCCCGGAATTTCTCCCGTCCAAACCGAACCAATTGTACTTGACAAATCCTTAGATTCTATTAAGATTAGATCTTCAGTCGCACCGTTGTTAAGACTCGCATTTTTGCTATCAATTCTGTATACTTGTAGCACCCCTGATTGTATTTGTGGATTATTAAATTCCAAAGAAAAAATTTGAGTCGTTGATGATGTATTGTAAACAACCACGCTCATTTTTTGCAAGTCCGATGAAGCAAACCCTTTCAAGCTTGGGTTAGTAGAAGTGAATTCTTTTCTATCGATCGGCATATCTGCAAAAATTTTAAAGGCATTATAAACCGCCCTTTTATTCCCTTCCCAATTCAACATCCCAATACCGTTTGGCCCGGCATTCATATACATGGCCCAATGCACCTGTGAAATTCTGGTTTTTACAAGCATTCTATTGAATGTGTCTAATGTTCTCCAAGCAGCAGAATAGATATTCAAAGCAGCATCAGCAGCATCTCCTGCACCCGGTTCCCATGGGACATACCAATTAAACTCATCGATGTAAATATCCGTAGTTTTATGATTTGTGTCATAAAGCCATTGAGCAATCGTATTGGATGAAGTAAAATCATTGTTATAACTGTGGAATGAGAAAAAATCCAAATGAATATTGTTATTTTTAGCAAGATTCATTAAATCTTTGGCATAACCACAAGGTCCGCATGCTAACGCAGGTGCACCAATTACCGCATTTGGATCTCCCGCTTTGAGACCCTTTGCAGCACTCACGAACATTTTTGAAAAATAGTTATTCCACGTGTCCGTCGATAAAAATTCTGCAAAATCAGGTTCGTTATAAACCTCGTGGTATATCGGTAAATCCATCTGCTTGTAGTGAACTGCAAATTTTTTATGCATTTCATACCACTTATATTCCCAGGAACCTATCGTGTGATTCAGAACCCTGAAAGCACCTGCTTGAAACGGAACCGGTACATAACACCAAGCGTAAACAGGGGTTATGTTTCGTTTGATTAAATTGTGTGCCAATGAATCAAGTATCTTGAAATCATACTTCAGATTTTCAGGTGTACCTGAAACAACTTCAGGTGATGCGCTAATTCCGTCCTTTCCAATGCTTAGATCAATCCGTAAAGAACTTGCGTTGATTTCCGACATCTTGTCAAAATCACGTAAAAAATTTCTATATGGAATACTTCCAGCACAATAAAGTTGGAACTTCTTAAAAAGCGGTATCTCCGAACGCTTTCCAAAATCAACTTTTACCTGAGTTGAAGCATAACCTGCTGCATTTAACGATAAAAGAAAAACTAAGGTCAGATTAACGTATGTTTTTAGGTGTTTCATTTTTTCTTTATCTAGATGAGTCCTTAAATATTGTACAAAATCCGCCATTTTCAATCAATTTCAATTTAAGTTTCTTTGAACTGTCAATATTCATTTCCTCTATTTTAATTGAACTGAGCGGATCATTAGAATCATCTGAATACATTTCTATTTTATAGTTTCCTTTTTTCAGAAAATCAAGCGATAATGAGATTTCCTTATCACCGGCAGCGTTTATTCCTGCAACATACCAATCATTTCCATGTCGTCTTGCCAAACAAATAAACTCTCCGGGATAGCCATCAAGGAAAACGGTTTCATCCCATGTAGATACCAGTTGCTGAAGCATTGTCTTAGCAGGAGACGTCAAGTAAGCCTGTGGCCGGTCTGCCATCACAGTCCAGCCCGATTCAAAAATTACAGCCAATGCAAGTTCATGTGCATAAGTAGTTTTTCTAGGATTTTCATCTCTTATAGTAAACGTAACTGGTGTATAATCCATCGATCCTACAACATTCCGAGTAAATGGTAGTGTACAATTATGTTCAGGAGTGGGTGGTATATCACCTCTAAATGTGTAATATTCTGCTCCACGTACACCCTCTAAAGTCATTACATTTGGATATTTTCTTCTTTGACCTCTCGGTAAAGTTTCTCCATGAAAACTCACATGCAATTTATACTTCGCAGCTTCTCTCATTGCCCGATCTCTAAATCTCATTGAAAAAGCATCATCGCTGTCAATGTAATCGATTTTGATTCCATCAATCCCTAAATCTCGATATTTCCCATACACATAATCCATTTCAGTGTCTAAAACGTTTATTTCATCCCAGCCATACACTTTTATACCTTTAGATTTTGCGTAAGCTGTAAATTCTCCAAGCCAATCCGTAGTCCTCCAATCTTTTGATGTGCGCCAGGGTGAATTCACCAAAGAAACGTCAAATTCAATCCATTGCCACTTCATTTCTGCAGCCATATCTACATACATTTTAAGAGTATCAATATGACTGTTTGCCAAATAATTCCCCCACCAAGGAAATACGGCTATACCTGGTTCTATCCAGCTTGTATCCTTGAGCACAGATGACGGATTCAAGTTTTCTACAATTACAGACTCCACAATTGTTGATAAATTTTTCCCTAAAATAAACGTTCTCCAGGGAGATATGTAATGTTTTTGAATTTCAAACTTTTCAGGTAAAACAAGATTAAGTTTGTTTTCTAATCCTTTTTTAACAATATGTGTTGCAGGTTGGTCATATACGGCTGCTTCAGTAATCATTAACCATATTTTTTTGTCAAGATGAAGCAACGCAGGATATGAAAGTGCTTGATTTTGAATTGAATCGAATTGCCTTTTTGGATAGAAACTTTCGTAATTTGGATTATAATTCATTATCCATGAGTCGGACGAAGTTGAAGCTATGTTAATTTCGGTTAACTCATTGTTAATCACGACCTTATCTTCGTTTTCAAATTCATAATTAAATGCAACTCCGTCGTCATATGCACGTAAATTTATTTTAATAAATTTCCCATTTATATCTTCAAATGAAATTAATCCTGTGTTCGCTCTATTCTCATATATTCTGGTTTTCCCAGTTGGCAACTCATAAGATTCATCTATTTTTCCTTTACTGAAATTTGCTATTCTCAATTTTTCAAACTGATAATCTTTATTTTCAAAATCAATCCCAAGTTTCGATGGTTTTACAATCACTTTATCGTAGCTAAAAACCGAATATATAGGCATGCCTGATTCATCCATAGAAACAACTATTTTATTCTTACCATTTGGAGAAACAACCGAGCACTCATTTGATGTACAGCTATTTGAAAATAAAATCAGAGTAATTAACAAGATAAAAACAGACACTATTCGACATACTCTTTTCATACAATCACATTCAAAGTTGTTACTGATAAATAAAATGAATATTTAAGAAAAAATTAATAGCAAGGTGGAGTTTCTAACTTCCACCCTACTATTATATTTATATTTAATAACCTATTATTGTTTTACAAACCGCTTTGTAGTATCATTAATTGTAATTAAATAAACTCCCGGATTAAGTTTCGACACATCAATTGTATTGTGGTTGTTATACAGTTTAGTATCAATTACTCTCACTCCTGAAATATCATTAATAATTAATCTGTGTTCAACCGCATCTTTTAGATTCACAATCAAACTGTTTCTAACAATTGTTGGATAGATTTGGAAAACATTGTCCATTACCTGATCCACTTTGGTTGAGGCGCCGATTGTAAATTTCACTAAATCGAAATCAGCGTTTTTTGGATTTGTAAACTTGATGGTATGAACACCAGCGGTTAAATAAAGATCATTAAATATCGTATCTTTAGGTGTTCCGTCGGCCCAATCTACCGTACTTCTATCATATTTGAAACTAATGATTGAATCACTTCCAACGCCTTCACCCCCCAAATCTATATTAATCAAACGATCTTCTTCAGAGCCCCCAAAAATATACGAAATGGTCATTGAATAATATCCTGTCGTAGGTACCTTTACAGTATATTTTACCCAGGCATTATTCTTGAATCCAGTCAATTGTTCAACACCGCCTTCAGGCCATACAACCACACTCATATCATCTTCAGGTCTTGCAGTCAAATCACCTGTTTTACTTCCCGCACCCCAAGGCCAATGGAATGCAACTCCTTCGCCTCCATTATCCCAGTTTCGTGCGATTACTTCACAGGGTACAGTTGGTGGAACACCGTCAGGATAGGCAGTACCGGCATAAACATGTTTCGTAATTCCAAACTTAACCAAGTTAAAGTCACATGCACGGTGATTCGCAAATTCCACAACATGAACACCTTTAGCCAGAGAGACTGTAAACACAGTATCAACAGGAATTCCATGTGCCCAACCTTCAGTGCTATTCTTATACACTAAATCAATCTTTACTTCGTTATCTCGATTGCTTCCAAACAAATTAATTTTGATCAATCGGTTGCTCAAATCAACCGGTTCATTTCCGCCTGCAATGTAAGATACCTTGAGATCGTATTCTCCAGCTTGTGGCACATTTACAGAATATCTAACCCAAGCAGGATTATCTCCCGTATTATCCGGTGATTTTAATCCTGAAAGTTGTTCAAAACCATCTGCAGGCCAAACTGTAATACTCATATTGTCTTCAGGTCTGATTGTTGTGTCAGCATTTCCGGCTTTACCTTCTCCCCAAGGCCAGTGGAAAGCTATACCTTCACCTCCATTATCCCAGTTTCGTGCAATTACTTCAACCGGTACATCCGGTGGTGTCCCATCCGGATATGCAGTACCTCTATAAATTGCTTTTGTCAATCCAAATTTGATCAGGTTGAAGTCACAATTGCGCTTATTGATGAATTTAACTTGACGTTCGCCTTTTGTTAAATGAACGGTAAATGTTGTATCGGCGGGTGTTCCATCGAGCAACCAATATTCATCCGTACTATTCACATAAACCAAATCAATCTTTGAATCATTTTTTCCGGTTTTATCGGCAATATTTATTGTAACTAATCTATTAGCAATATCAACGGGTTCATTTCCATAAGCAATATAGCTGATGTTCAGATCGTAATCTCCATCTTCGGGAACCTGTATGGAATAATTCACCCATGCAGAGTCTATTTCGGTATTATCGGGTGCTTTAAATGAAGTGAGCTGCTCGAAACCTCCATCAGGCCATACCGTTACACCCATCAAATCCGAAGGTCTCACATCGGGATCTCCTGCTTTTCCATAACTTGCAAATGGGTAGTGAAATGCGACACCTTCGCCGCCATTGTCCCAGTTTCTAGCAATGATTTCAACCGGAATTGAGGGGGAAACACCATCGGGATATGCTGTGCCACTATATGTACTTTCAAGTATACTTATTGAAAATTTCACAAGATCAAAATCTGAATTTCTCAAATTCCAAAATTTAATAGTGTGTAAACCTACGCTTAAGTTTACCAGGAATGTGGTGTCGCGCGGCGTTCCATGTGACCAGTTTTCTGTACTGTTTGGATAAACAAAATCAATATATCCATCCGTTAATTGTCCGCCACCACCTAATGAAATTTTAACAAGTCTCGAAGCTATATCAATTGGCTCATTTCCTCCTGCAACATAAGATACATTAAATGCATATTCACCCTCTTTCGGAACATTCACTGTATACTTTACCCAAGCATCATTTTTAAATCCGGTCAATTGCTCAACACCGCCTTCAGGCCACACAACGACACTCATATCATCTTCAGACCTTACAGTCAAATCACCTGTTTTAGTTCCTTCTCCCCAAGGCCAGTGAAATGCAACACCTTCACCCCCTATATCCCAATTACGTGCAATAACTTCAGTTGGTACATCTGGAGCCATTTCATCCGGATATGGTTTTCCTGTGTAAGGGGGCTCATCTAATGCAATTTCAAATTTCACAAGATCAAAATCACATTCATACTGATTCGTAAAAGTAATTACATGTAATCCCGGAGTTAAATTAATCAAGAAAGTAGTATCTGCCGGAATCCCATGGGCCCAATTAGTAGTACTATTTTTATAAACTAAATCAATTTCTGCATCACTCACAGCACCAGTTCCCCCCATATCAATTTTTATAAGTCTATCGGCTTCATATCCGCCTGCCACATACTGTATAGTAAACCTATACTGAGCAGCTTTCTCTACATTTACAGAATATCTTACCCAAGCAACTTTATCTGGTTCTTGCCCATTTCCCATCGCTTTGAAGCTTGTTAATTGTTCTAGGCCGGTTCCGTCAGTAGGCCAAACTGTTACACCTAGATTATCTTCAGGTCTGATTGTAACATCACCACCTTTTCCCCAATCAGCACCCCAAGGATACTGTAAGGCAACACCTTCTCCGCCATTGTCCCAATTTCTAGCGATAATTTGACAAGGGACCGTAGGAGCAACACCGTCAGGATATGCTGTCCCCGTGTAATTTACAGGGTTCTGAGCATAAATCGTTGTGGCAACAATAATACTTACCACAATAAATAGATTTTTTTTTCTCATAACAACAAAGATTATTTAATTTTTTAACTAAAAAGATTTAATAGCCGGGATTTTGCTCAATCGAGCCTTTTGAATTATCAATAACATATTGCGGAATTGCAAATAGATAGTTTTTCGAAGCATCAAATTTTCGTTTTTCAATGAAAATACTTTCATTTCCTTCATATGTCACAACACCTGTTGTGGGGTTTACAATGCCAATCCGAGCACCATAAACATCTGTATTCATCACATTTTCAGCAATTTTCCAGCGCGTGATATCATACCATCTGAGACCTTCCATAGCAAGTTCTACACGTCGTTCATTTCTAATCACATCTCTCAGATTAGGCGTAGTAATTAACACTTTTGGATAAGTTATCAAACCCGCACTTCTTACAAAAGCTCTGTCTCGTAACTTATTAACTGTCTGGTCAAGAACATCTTGAGTAAGTTTATTAGCTTCATACATCGCTTCGGCATAGGTAAGTAGAATTTCTGCATATCTGAATATTATAACATTCAGCCCTCCATCGTTTAAATCAGCTGTCTTGACTGATGGATGATTCCATTTTCGTAGATGATATCCACTAATTGATGAACCATATTGCGCCCATTTCACATAATAATCTAAATTATTTCCTCCTGCTTTTTGATCAACGAGCGAGAATGGATCCATATACCTTCCATTCCATTGATCTCCCGGACATATAATTGTATAACGAAGTCTTGGATCACGTCTGTCAAATGGCTTATCAGGATTATAAATAGCAGATTCTTCGATGGATTTTCCATCTAAGCAAATATATGCATCAACGAGTTGCTGGACAGGCGCTACGGCAGACCAACCTCCTTCACCGTGCGGCATGATATGCTGCCAAAGCTGATTCCAATAGGTGCCTTTCACGTATTGAATATCAAAAATAACTTCTACATTATTTTCATTCTCCTCCCAAAATATTTCCTCATACTTTTGGAAAAGCGAATACTTGTTCATATCCATCACACTTTTTGCAGTTGCAGCAGCTTCCTCCCACATTTCGTTGCAAAGCTCAATTCTTGCCTTTAACGCAAGCGCGGCACCTCTCGTTACTCGTCCAACTTCAGGGGCATCTACGGGTAATCTTGGAATTGAAGTTTCTAGATCATTCAAGATATAATCAACAACAGTTTTTTTGAGAGTCCTTTTAAAACCGTTTGATTCCTCTAATGTAAGTGGTGTAGTTACCAACGGCACATCGCCATAAAGCGACGTTTTACGCCAATAATCATAAGCGCGAATAAATTTTACCTCGGCTATATATTGTTGTTTTATACTATCCGAAAGCCCAACAACATTTTCAATATTTTTCAAAAAATCATTGCAGCGGCGAATCGGGCTTTCTTCTGCTCCGCCTCCATATTGGAAGAAGTCCCAAGTAGTGTAGGGAGATTGCTCACCTAATGCCATAAAAGGAATTCTGGCGTCAAATGGATTTTTTGCATTATCAGTCAAGGCATCAAACCAAATGATGTGAGCATAGTCATCCCACCACCTGTAACATCCAACTAATCCCATCTTTGCATCTTCGGGTGTACGCCAAAATGTTTTTTCATTTAATGATGATTCCGGATATCTATCCAAAAAATCATCATTACAACTCACAAACGTTGATATCAGAATAATCAACAAAAAAATAGAAAATATTTTGGAACGATCTGTCTTCATAATTTAAATTTTAACGTTAAGACCAATAGAATAAATTTTGATCTGCGGGTAATAGTAATCGTAGAAGTTATTAGGTGTTTCCGGATCAAAACCTTTTTGAAATTTAGTAAAGGTTAGTAAGTTTTCAGCACTTACAAAAAATCGAATGGATGATATCAGCAAGGGTCGTACAATAGATTTTGGCAAAGAATAACCCAATTGCAAGTTCTTTAATCTCAAATAAGAGGCGTCTCGTATCCAATAGTCAGATGCCTGAAAATTTCCCGTCCCGTTATTCAAAGTTAATCTTGGGAAAGTTGGATTCGGATTCATCGGGTTCCCGTTCTCATCAGCATACCACCTTCCTAAGTGAATTTCATTTAAACTCGCTCCGGACGTAATGCCACAAACAGGATCTGATGATAAATAACCTTTGACGTCCATAGCTCCCTTAAGGAAAATAGCGAAATCGAAATTCCTATATTCACCCTTCAAATTAAAACCATATTCAACTCCAGGAAACGAATTTCCCAAAACCACCCTGTCATTTCCATCAATTCTACCATCCCCTTTATCAGGAATTCCGTCTCCGTCGGTGTCTACAGTTAATTGATCTTTGTACTTAATGTCACCCGGTCTTGGACTTCCGATTTGTGTAGGACTGTTTGCAATTTCGTCATCAGACTGGAATAACCCGAGTGATTCAAGTCCATAGAAAGCATTATAAGAAACTCCTTCCTGGACTGTATAAAGTCCTAAAGATGGCGTAGTTCCTTTCAAATCAATAATTTCATTTTTATTTATCATCATGCTGAGTGACGCATCGTATCTGAATTTGTTAACTCGATTCGTATGTCCTAATAAAAATTCAAAACCTTTATTGCTTATTACAGCTGCATTTTGATAGGGCGGATTTAATCCGAAAACAGGATTCACGGGTAATTGCAACAAAAGACCTTCGGTCAGTTTATCATAAAAATCTGCACTCAAACTGATAAGACCACGGAAAAATGACAAATCTGTTCCTACGTTAAACGTTGTTGCAGTCTCCCAGCTGATGTTTCGTGCAACCGCCTCTGAAACTCCCGCACCTGATGCCATCACACCATTAAAAGGATAATTCCAACCAAGTGAAACGGTAGCAATATAGGGATAAAGTCCCGCAATATTTTGGTTACCAAGTTGCCCCCAAGATGCTCTTAACTTGATGTTATCAACCTTTGTAAATTTTTTCATAAAAGGTTCCTCGCTCAATCTCCAGCCTAGTGAAAATGAAGGAAAATTGCCCCATCTGATTGAACTATCAAATCTCGAAGTCCCATCACGTCTTACATTAGCCTCGAAAAGGTAAATACCTTTATAATTATAATTTAATCTGCCGAACTGTGATCTAAGGGCCCAAGATGATGCATGACTGTCTGCTATCTGTCCGTCTTCACTTCCTGCCACCAACTGGGAAAGTGAAGGGCTGGCAATGTTACGCCTATAACCCATATCCCCAAACGTACGATTGCTTTCTTGAGATACACCCAATAAAACATCGATATTGTGTGAATTAAAAAACTTACCTGAATAATTTAGAATCCCCTCTTGCTTTATCGTTAAAGACCTTGAATTATAATCTGAAATGCTGCTTGGTCCTTCAAATCTTTCGATAGTGGAAGTCCCAAATCGATAATATTTTTGTTCTTTAACATCAACTTTCCCAAAGTCATCAAAATTATAGATACCAACTCGGCCTGTGGCTGATAATCCGGCTACAATGTCATATTTCAATTCAAAATTACCAATTGATCGGTCATAAATAGATTTCGAGTTACTTCCTTCATTAATCCATGCGACAGGATTCCCATCCGTGTGTGTTCCATATGTTTCGTCGGAGTAGCGGTTTACGACTGTAGGATTAATTCGGTGAGCCTGATGGATTATTTCTTCAAAAGAATTATGGTCCGGTCTGGAACTAACTGGAAAACTAATTGTCTGCCTACTAAGCGAAAGAATCACATTTGTACGAAATCTTTTTCCTAAATTATTAGTGAGGTTTACCCGCACATTATATCTTTCATTTCCGGTACCTTTCACTATACCATTTTGATCAAAATATCTGAATGAACTGTTGTAGAGAAAATTTTCATTCCCTCCGGCCAGGGTAATCGAATGATTTTGCTGAAAACCCGATTCTGTAAAAACATCTTTCAACCAATTGGTGTTAGGATAATGGTCTGGATCGGTTCCATTGCGATACGATTCAATTTCCTCATCAGTGAATGTCGGGGTGAGACCATCGTTTATCCTTGCCTCGTTGTATAACGATGCATATTGAAACGAATTCAAATAATTGGGTATATTGGTAAACTGCTGCCATCCAAAATAATTTTCATAAGTTATGTTGGTTTTCTTGTTTTGCGTACCTTTTTTAGTTGTAACTAAAATTACACCGTTAGCAGCACGAGCACCATAAATTGCTGAAGAGGCAGCATCTTTCAGAACCGAAATATTTTCTATATCAGCGGGATTGATATCATCCATATCACCAATCATACCATCAATAAGTACTAATGGAGATGAGTCTCCAAAGGTGCCTACTCCTCTAATTCTAATATTTCCGCCATCTTTACCAGGCTGACCTGAACCTTGCACAACCATCATACCTGGTACTAAACCACCAAGAGCTGCAGAGATATTTGTCAAAGGCCTTTGCTCTAAATCGGAAGAAGAAACCGTGCCAACCGAACCTATAAGATTTACTTTTCTTTGAGTACCATATCCGACCACGACAACTTCTTCCAACTCTTTTACTAATTCCTCCATGTTAATTTTCAAATGTTCTCCACTAGTCACTCCAACTTCTTTTGATACAAATCCAACGTAAGAGATACTTAACTTGTGAACATCTGAAGGAACCGAAATGCTGAAATCTCCATAAATATTGGTCAATGCTGCGCTATTTGAATTTGGATCCCTTACTGTTGCTCCAATAATCGGCTCACCATTCTCATCAGTTATTGTTCCACTAATTATTTTCTGACCTCCCTGATTCTCTGTCTCCAAAGTTTTCTCAAAGAGAGCAATCTGTGAATTGATTATTTCAAAATCAATATTTTGACTGACAAGCATCTGCTCAATCGCCTGATTTACAGGTAGATTATTGGCGTTGAGACTTACATTCGAATTTAAATTAATATTATTCGTGTCATAAATAAAAGTGAAACTACTACTCTTTTCAATTCTGCTAATCGCTTCAAAAAGTGGAATATTTGAGAAAGAAATTGTGATACTTCTTTCATTATTTTGTGCAATAAGACTGAATGCTACAAAGCACATTAAGAATGTTAATTTTTTCTTCAAGTTTGTTTTCATTGCATTACATTATGGTTATTAAGGGTTTTATTGGTTTTAATGGTAGAATGTTTTCAAAAAACAATATTATGGTCACTTAAGTTTTGGCTTGATAATTAGCCTGTTATTTCCTTCAAATTTGTAATCAAAAGCATTTACCTTCGACATGCTTTTGATAATATCGTTTAAAGATTCATCTTTCATTGTAAAAGTATAATTTTGATTATCGGGCAATCCAGGATCAATCTCGATATTCACGGAAAATCTTTTTGATAAATATCGGCAGATATATCGTAAATCTTTACCCTCAAATTTAACGCAATCATCTCTCCATGGACTAATAAGCTCATTCTCAATCTCTTTTACAACTAAGGTTTTGTTAGTTCTATCGTAACTAACTTCTTCACCTGGTTTTAGAAACAGAGAACTATCCGATGAAACAACTAAAACTGAACCTTCTTCGAGACTAACCAGTACGTTACTATTTAAATTGTAGGAATTTACATTAAATTTTGTGCCATATACTTTTATTTTCAGCCCATTTGCTTCAACAAAAAAAGGGACCTTTCTGTCCTTCTTCACATTAAAGTAAGCTTCACCCTCCAACTCCACTTTCCGTACATTATTCCCGATCGAATAATTTAGGGTTGTATTAGAATGGAGCCAAACTTCGGTGCTATCCGGTAAAAGAAGTTTTGATTTCCCCGTAAAAGAAGTAAAACTGTGAGGTAAAACTTGTGGTTGAGTATTATTGGTGAAAAGATAATAGCCAAAGAAAATGAAGGCTATAATAATCCCGGCTACAGCAAAATATTTGTAAAAGTATTTTATTGATAACGGAGAAAGGTGTGAAGGAATAACTGAAGTTTCTTTTTTTCTAATTTGTGCTGATATTTTTTTCCAATAATAATCCACATCCGGATTATAATTTGACACAACATATTGTGAGTCCGTCCAAAGGTTCTGGAGTTGTTTAAAAAGTTCTGAATTGTTACCTTCTTGTAGCCAAATATTGAATTCAACATCGGTTGAATCAAACTTTTCTAACTTGCTAATTATTAAATTCCAGGGTATGTTTTTTTTCATTACGACTTAATTGAGTTTCACGTTCACATATGCTATGACACTTCAAAAAGTCAAAACCCTTATTCAAATTTTGAATTTAACAAAAAAACAAATATAAATCCCCCAAAATCTTTCTGATTTTTTTGATTGCTTTGGAAATATGAGCTTCAACGGTTTTTACTGAAATGTTCAGCTGTGAAGAAATTTCCTGATTAGATAGATTTTCGAATCTACTCAATTGAAATACATTTTTACACTTGTCGGGTAAATCCATAATTGCCGATTGAATAAATTCTTGTAGTTCATGAAGTTCTAATTTTTGATCATCTGACTCAAGTAATTCTATATCAAGTTTATCAATTGACAAGATTTTCTTTCTTTGTCTTACAATATTTAAACTCTTATTGTGGGCTGCCTGAAATAAATATGATTTTAAAGAAGTGTGTATTTGAATTTCATTTTTGTTTTCCCAGAGATATGTAAAGATATCCATTGCAAGATCTTCAACTGTTTCCTTCTCCTGAATAAAAAGAAACATGTATCTACATAAAGGAACAAAATATGATTCAAATACCCGTTTAAACGCTAATTCATCTCCTTCCCGGATTAAATTTAACAATAGTATGTCATTCTGTTTGGATGTCATTCTACAAAACAAAACACTTTGGTTTTCTTAAAATCACTGATAACTACGCTTTCAAATATTTAATTCTTTTAGATTGTGATCTTCAGAATCAAGGCTACACCTAACCCACAAATATACAAAATCCCATTAATTCCTAGTCCTTTTCAAATAAAACTTGACATAATAATCCATCGACAATCATCAAAATGCACCACACTGAGTGTTTTCCCGATATTTTCGATAGTGTCCTGAATCAGAGCAAAATCACTTATTCCATCTACACCGTAATCATTAAAAGTAGAGAAATTCAGGGAAAATTCTGCTCCAATTTTTCTCTAGATTGACAATAAACCCTCATAGTATACCGATTTCTTGAACACTCCAAGACTTGGTGATGATTTTTGATTTATGGGGGTTTGTTTGGTAGGAAGTTGGGGAATTTGTGTATTTTTGTGAGGAAAAAAACAACTCAAAGAAATCGGCCATGAAATTTGACATACCATTATTACCGCCAAATTCGGATGTAGAGACCAAAGCTGTACTAAAACAGCTTGCCGTTTCGCATCGTTATCTTGCTTTGTTAAATGGGCGAAGTGCTACCATTCCGAACGAGAACATCCTGATAAACACACTTTCGTTGCAGGAAGCGAAGGAAAGTTCTGCTATTGAAAATATCATTACTACACACGATGAAATGTACAAAGCCGAACTGTTTGAAGCCTATTTCAACAATTCACAAGCAAAAGAGGTAAGTCGATATGCACGGACATTAAGATCAGGTTTTCAGCAAATAAGAGAAGGTACACCCATAACCAATTCCTTGATTAAATCCATCCAAAAAGATTTGGAACAAAACGATGCCGGATACCGAAGAAACGCCGGAACAGTTCTTAAAAATGAGCGAACGGGTGAAATTGTTTATACACCACCACAAGACTTACCGACCATTGAAAAACTAATGGACAATTTGGTGGAGTTTATCAACGATAATGAAATGAGTGAGCTTGACCCACTGATAAAAATGGCAATAATTCATCATCGTTTTGAAACCATTCATCCATTTTATGATGGGAACGGCAGAACAGGGCGCATCATCAATATTTTGTATTTGGTAAAAGAAGAACTGCTTACACTACCTATTCTATATTTGAGTCGATACATTATTCAGTACAAAGCCGACTATTACCGCTTATTACAATCAACAAGAGAAAGTAATGATTGGGAAGAGTGGATTTTGTACATACTAAAAGGAGTGGAAGAAACTGCCAAACAAACCCTGCATTTGATTGACGGAATAAAAGAGTTGATGAAGCTTTACAAGCAACAAATCAGAACTGAGCTGCCGAAAATATACAGTCAAGATTTGCTGAACAATCTGTTTAAGCATCCTTATACTAAGATAGAGTTTGTGGAAAAAGAGCTGAATATTAATAGACAAACAGCAGGTTCTTATCTTAATAAGCTATCAGAAAAAGGTTATCTGAATAAAATTAAAATAGGAAAAAGTAATTTCTATATCAATGAACCTTTGTATGATTTATTCGCGAAAGGAGTACCACCCGCACAACCGGTTGAACCAATTAAAACAGTTACTGATTAATGAAGTTACTTTCGTGTCGAAAAAGTCAACTTTTTTCGACATGAAAAAATAACGTGTCGAAGAAATCGCTTTTTTTCGACACGAAAAAACAACGTGTTAAGAAAATCGACTTTTTTTAACATGATAAATGTGATATGTATAAAAAATCGACTTTTCTTTACATAAGAGATTTAATATGCATAAAAAATCGTGTCGGGGGTATAATTACCAAAAAATCAAATGTATTTCATCTGTTAAAAATCTAAAACCCAATTATTTTCTTACATTTGCATTTTACTTCTGATAATTCATATTATCAGAAGTTTTTGTCAAGTATAGTAGGATATGTTACCCGAAGAAAAAGCACGAATAGATATTGACCGAAAATTACAAGATGCAGGTTGGGAAGTAGTAGACAGGAAGCATTACTCACCAACACTATCGGCAGTTGCAATAACGGAGGGTATTTTGAAAGGAAATCTCGAAGCTGACTATCTGCTTTTTATCGAAGGTAAAGCGATTGGTGTTATTGAGGCAAAAAGAGCGGACATTTCACTATCGTATGCCGTTATAAAACAAGTTGAAAATTACACCTATAAACTGTTGAAATGGTATCAATATTGGCAAAAACCACTGCCATTTGTCTATATTTCAAACGGAAAAGAAATTCTGTTTAGAGATATACGAGATGAAAACTCCTCTTATCAGCCATTATTGCAAATGCATACGCCTAAAGAAGTGGCTAAAATGGCGGGTATTAAAAATGAATTTGCCGGATTACCTTATCTTTCTCCAAAAGGATTGCGGAAATGCCAATTTGAAGCAGTTACAGAGTTGGAGAAAAATTTTAGACGTGGCGATAAGCGAGCTTTAATGGTATTAGCTACCGGAGCCGGAAAAACTTTTACCGCTTGTATGGCTGCTTATCGTTTGTTGAGTTATACGCTTATTAGACGTGTTTTGTTTTTGGTTGACCGAAACAATTTAGGAAAGCAAGCTGAGGGCGAATTTGGAACATTCCGACTAACTGAAACAGGCGAACCATTCAACACTATTTTTGCTGTAGAAAGATTGAAATCGCCTGACATTCCACCCGAAACCAATGTAGTAATCTCTACCATACAGCGACTTTTTACTATGCTTACAGGTGGAGAAGTTGAAGATGATGATGAACGAGATGATTTTCAAGAAGATGAAACGGAAATTACGCTTGGCGATGACTTGAAATTACCTTTCGATTACTTCGATTTAATTATTGTAGATGAGTGCCACCGCTCCATTTATGGCAGATGGCAAAAGGTTCTTAACTATTTTAATACGGCTCGAGTAGTGGGTTTAACAGCTACACCCGCTCCTGAAACTTTGGCTTTTTTCAATAATAATCTAATCATTAACTACACTTTAGAAAAATCCATTGCCGATAGAATTAATGTTAGTTATCGGGTTTATCGTATTATAACTGAAGTTACAGAAGGAGGTGGTGTTATTAAGCAAGATGAAAAGATAACAGAAATAACTAAATATACAGGCGAAACAAAAAGTTTAGTTGCTGAAAAAGAAGTAGAATATCGAAGAGCGGAATTAGACCGTTTGGTTGTAAATCCGGCTCAAATTCAGTTGATTTTAGAAGAGTTCAAAAATGCAATCTATACGGATTTGTATCCCGAAAGAGAACCCAACTTTGCGTATATTCCCAAGACATTAATATTTGCCAAAGACGATGCACATGCTACTCGAATAGTTGAGATAGCAAAAGAGGTGTTCCCCGGCCAAACAGATGATTTTGTGCAAAAAATAACCTATTCGGCAGGCGATAGTTCTGAATTGATACGTCATTTCAAAAATGAGAAAACGTTTAGGATTGCCGTAACCGTAAACTTGGTTGCTACCGGAACCGATATACGTCCGTTGGAAATATTGCTGTTTATGCGTGATGTTCGCTCGTCCATACTTTACACGCAAATGAAAGGGCGAGGTGTGCGAATAATTGGAGATGAACAACTTCGCAACGTTACACCCAATGCCATAAGCAAGGATTTGTTCTTTTTAGTAGATGCAGTGGGCGTAACCGAAAGTGATAAATATATGCCCAAACCGGTAGAAGGTAGAGTCCCTGTTCCTGCTAACCCAACCTTAGAGCAACTTTTAGAACAGATTACACACGGTTATCTTTCGGATTACTACTTGA
>JAAYNE010000089.1 GCA_012521015.1 Clostridiaceae bacterium
ATTCCTTTGTTTTTACATGCGACCTGCACACTTTTTAAGATTATCCGACTATTTAACGGTACAACCTTAAATCCTGTGCTAATTTCTTGATAATTATCGTTGATCATCTGATTGATCATCTGATTGAACATTTTGTTTAAAACCAAAACTCGACATTTGCGGATTGGAATCAGTTGCTTGCGGCCTGATTTCATCGGTTACTTCATAATTCGGCACTTCAAAATCAGGAGCCAATGGTGCAACCATTTCCGGATCTTTAGGGGATTTATCCTGGCCGAGTTCGGAAATATATTGATCGTCAGGATCTGCTAAAGGTTTAAATTCCACAGCATATTCTTGGTAAAGTTTTTCAAATTCGGGACCTTCAATTTTTTCAACTTCAAGCAGAAGCTCTGATAATTTTTCCAAAAGTACTTTCTCCCGATTCAGAATTGCCAAGGTTTCAGCATATGCCTGATCTAAAATATTCTTAACTTCCTGATCAATTTGCGCCAATAAATGTTCACTGTAATTACCGTTACTATGTGTATAATCTCTGCCTAAAAAGACCTCTTCATGTGTAGTTAGAGAATAATTTTTCAATTTATCACTCATACCATATTTTGTAATCATGTCACGAGCGGTTTTATTACATGTCTGTAAATCGGAAGAAGCACCGGTCGAAATTTCGTTAAAGATTATTTCTTCTGCTGCTCTGCCACCTAAAGCATATAAAATATCGTCATATAGCTGTTCTTTTGTTAAGTAATTAAAGTCTTCATTCGGTTTTGCGGCAGTATATCCTCCGGCACCACCGGCAGGAATTATCGTAACACGCTCAACGCGTTTCGTATCAGAAACCGATCTTAGTACTACGGCATGTCCAGCTTCATGGTATGCTGTAATTTTACGATCTTTATCCGACATCACGCTGCTCTTCTTCTCAGGTCCGATTGTAACTTTATATACAGCCTCACTGATATCTTCATAATAGATTTTGTCGGCATTTTTCCTGGCAGCTAACAGAGCTGCTTCATTCAATAAATTTGCTAAATCAGCACCAGTAAACCCGGGAGTAAGTTTTGCTATTTCTTCTAAATCGATTGTAGAATCCAAAGGTTTGTCCTTGGCATGAACATGGAGAATTGCCGTACGACCTGCCAAATCCGGACGCATAACCGTGATTCTTCGGTCAAATCTTCCCGGTCTTAATAAAGCAGGATCCAAAATATCCGGTCGATTGGTAGCCGCCATAACGATTACACCTTCATTCGGACCAAAACCGTCCATTTCAACCAAAAGCTGATTCAAAGTTTGTTCTCTTTCATCATGTCCGCCGCCAAGTCCGGCACCACGCTGTCTACCGACTGCATCAATTTCATCTATAAAAATTATTGAAGGTGATTTTTTCTTGGCTTCATCAAACATATCTCTAACTCTTGATGCACCTACACCAACAAACATCTCTACGAAGTCCGAACCTGAAATTGAGAAAAATGGAACTCCGGCTTCGCCTGCGACAGCCTTGCCTAATAAAGTTTTACCTGTCCCCGGAGCACCAACCAAGAGAATGCCCTTCGGAACTCGAGCACCTAATTTGGAATATTTATCCGAATTTTTCAAGAAATCAACAACTTCCTGTAATTCAGCTTTTTCTTCATCCGCACCGGCTACATCATCAAAAGTAATCGCATTTTCATCGGGATTACTGAGTCTTGCTCGGCTGCGACCGAAATTCATCGTACTCCTGCCGTCGCCGGCTTGACGATTGAATGTAAACCAGACAAAGAAGATCATTCCGCCCACTAAGAGCAAAACTAAAATAATATTAAAAACACTATAAAAATCCGTTGGCTTATTATAGTCGTATGTTTCTATTTCACCTTTTTGATAGGCTTCTTCAAAGTTTTTAAAAAGGTCTCCTACTAACGCCGGATGAACTTGTTTAGAATAAACTCTACCGGGTTGACCGTTCTCATCTTTTAAGGTAACTTCAAGTTTCTCACCATTCAGCTTGACCGATTTGATCTGTTTTTCCTCTAATTGTTTTTGTAAATCGGATAAATAATTCAGATCCGGATTGTTCACCCTTGACATAAAGTAAGATGATAATAAAATCACCACCAATAAAACTATATAAAAAGTCATCCCGGAAGAGCGTTTTCTCTTTTTATTGCCCATCTATTTCCTCCTGACTGAATTCCGTAAGTACACATACATCCGGCAAATTACGATACTGTCCATTATAATCAAGACCATAGCCAACAATGAATTTGTCAGGAATTTGTCTGCCTATGTAATCAATCTTTACTTCTGCTCTTCTTCGATCCGGTTTATCAAAACATGCACAAATTCTCAAACTTGCGGGATTTCTGTGTTTCAACATTTCCACCAAATGCGAAAGAGTTAAACCAGAATCAACAATATCTTCAACCAGAATGACATGTTTATCCTCAATTGTATTATCTAAGTCTTTAATTATTTTTACATCGCCTGAACTCTTGGTACCCGTATAACTTGAAACCGACATGAAATCAATCTCACAAGGAACTTCGATTTTTCGCATTAAGTCTGCTAAAAAAACTGTTGCTCCTTTTAAAACACAAATTAAAACTATTTCTTTACCTTGATAGTCTGAAGTTATTTGTTCACCTAAGCATTTGCAAATTTTTTCAATTTCTTCTTTAGATACCAGAATCTCTGAAATATACATATAGTTATCACTTTCAATCAAAAATTTCTTACTTTCCAATTATACCAAGAGACTATCTCGAATTCCACTTATCGTATAAAATCTCAGTTACTATCTGAAAAATTTTAAACTCTTTTTGCTTATTAAAATCTGCAAAAACGTTACTCTAATTGCAAAATCAGCCTTGATTTATATCTTTTGATTTCAATGCCATCACCAATATTTATCAATTTATTACCATGTTCACCATGGACTATCTGCCAAAGCTGCTCAAATTGAGAATGACTGAGAATTTTATCCGGTTTTTTGCTCTGTACCCATTGATCAACTGTTTGTTTAAATATAGCACGTGGCAATTGCTTCACCTTTTTCAAAGAAAGCATTGTTTCTCCAAGCAAACATTCAGAAAAAATCTTGTCTCCCATCCAAAGTAATGCCTCTTCCGTTTCGCTCAAATTATATGCCATTCTTGCAATCAAAGGTTTGATATCATAGCCGACTGTTTCATTCCACACGGGAAGCAATTGATTGCGTATCCTATTACGCAAGTAAAAATCGGATTGATTAGTTCTATCTTCAACCCATTGCCAATTTTGTTCCGCAACCAATTCTTGGATTTCTTGCTTGCTAACACAAAGCAAAGGTCTCACCAAATGATTTTCTTGAATTTTTAGAGTGCTGAGTCCGGCTAATCCTGTACCGCGTCCGATATTCAACACGACCGATTCTGCTAAATCGTCCTGATGATGTCCCAAAGCTACCTTGATGTCATAACCGGCATAAGACTTATCTTTTTGCATATTTTCAACCAATTCGGTAAAGAAAGCATAACGAGCAAAACGTCCGGCTTCTTCTTCACCTTTTTGCCTTTGTTGCGCTAAAGACGGCACATTAACTTTTTTTATAAATAGCGGAACATTTAACTCAGAACAAAGCTTCTCAACAAAAGCCTGATCTCGATCGGCTTCTTCTCTAATATGATGATTCAGATGAGCAGCAACGAGATCCAGTTTAGAAATATTTCTTTGTTGTAGCCAAATAAAAAAATAAAGTAAATAAATTGAATCGATACCACCGGACAAAGCAACAATCACTACAGTTCGTTGACTTATTAAATTATGCTCCTGACAGTAGTTTTTAATTTTTACAAATTGACCGGAAAATTCTTCAATCATTTTAATAGTCCAACATTGAACTGCTGCTTGCAGGTGGAGCAGCCGGCAAAGGAATCTTTTCAGGTTCAAAAAACATTGTATATTCCGCACGCCAACCTAAATGGATAGTTTTAGTTTCGCCGTGTCTGTTTTTCGCAACGATTAATTCTGCCGCCTCAACATCTTTTTTTAGTTCATCTTGATTATAATAATCATCACGATAGAGAAACATGACTACATCCGCATCTTGCTCAATCGCACCGGAATCTCTTAAATCAGATAGAATAGGTCTTTTATCACTTCGACCTTCACAAGCCCGTGACAATTGAGAAATTGCAATTACCGGAACATCTAATTCGCGCGCCATAATTTTTAACTGACGGGAAATATCGGAAATTTCTTGTTGTCTATTATCATTACGAATTCGATCGCTTGACATCAATTGTAAATAATCGACCACAATTAAACCAAGATTTTTTTCAAGTTTTAATTGTCTGGCTTTAGCAAGCATTTCAATTGCCGAGATGCCGGAACGATCATCGATATAAATCGGTGCTTCATATAAAGCTGTAAAATTATCGGCAATTTTATCCCAATCTTCCTTGGTTAATTTTGCAGAACCGATTCTTCTTGAATCAATTAAAAGATGTGAAGATAGAAATCGATTCGACAATTCCTCCTTTGACATTTCTAAACTGAAAATTGCCGTGGGAATTTGATAGATCATTGCTGTTCTATGTGCAACATTTAATGCAAGTGCGGTTTTTCCCATTCCAGGCCTTGCTGCAATGATCAATAAACAGCCTTTTTTCAAACCGCCAAGAGTTTCATCAATCGAGGGAAATCCTGAACGAACCATGTCCTCTTTGCCGCCCTTAGCAAAAGCTTCTAAATAATTCAAACGCTCGGCTAAGACCGATCCCAATTTGGCAAAACCACGACGATCCTGATCTTCACGAATATCATACAATTTCTTCGCGACCAGATCGATAATCTCATCGATATTTTCACTATCACCGTAACAAGTTGCAATTACATCATTTAAACTCAAAATCATCTGACGTAATTTTGATTTTTCCAAGACAATATCAGAATAATACTGGTAATTACGCAAAAGTGGAGTCGCTTCGGCAAGTGAAGTTAGATATTCCAAGTTTCCGACATCTGCCAATTGACCTTTAAGCGATAAATACTCTGACAAAGTTACCAAATCAATCGGTTTATGATCGTTATATAGAATTAAGATTGCTTCAAAGATGATTTGATTCGCCGGAAAATAAAAATCTTCCGGATCTAAAGTATTAATTAAATCCGGAATACAATCAGCAGAAATTAACGCACTGCCAAGAACCGCTTGTTCAGCTTGCTCATTGTGCGGTGGAATTCGATTTAACAATTTTTGCCTGATTTCTTCAGGTATGTAATTTCTTCTCGCCATATATTCCGGTTTAATGATTATAAATATTATGTTTTTTCTTATTAAAGCTTTCTTTACTTCTGCAGAAACATTTTTTAATCTTAAAATTCTTTTATGCTTCTTCGGAATCTTTTTCGGTTTCTTCAGGCTCTTCTTCTATTTCTTCAGAATCTTTTTCGGCTTCTTCGGAATCCGCTTGAATTTCTTCGGGCTCCACTTCGATTTCTTCTTCAGACTCCGCCAAAGCAGCCTCAATTTGATCAGCTACTTCTTTCGCTTCAGCAACTTCTTCGGCAATTGCTTTTTCTGCAGCATTTTTTGTCTCTGCGGCCAGTTTAGCCTGTGCTAAAACTTTTTGTTTTTCCGGGTCTTCATCTTCTACATGAATAGTGAAATCAACCGAAATTTCAGGATGCAGCTTAATATTCGCCGTATACGTACCGATTTCTTTTATATGCTCCAATAAAGATAAGTCTCTGCGATCCACTACATAACCGTTATCAGCTAAAACCTCAGACAAATCGATTGTAGTAACTGAACCGAATAAACGACCGGCTTCACCGGTTCTAACTTTGATTGTAAATTCTTCACCGCTGATTTTTTCAGCTTTTTCTTGAGCTTCAGCCAGGTTACGAGCTCTTTTTGCTTCAAAAGCTTTTTGCTGAGTTTTCAAAGTATTTAAATTTTCTTTAGTTGTTCTAACTGCCAATTTTTGACGCAATAAATAATTGTTGGCATAACCGCGCTTGACTTCGACAATCTCACCGGCTTGACCTAAATTGTTTATATCTTCAAGTAATATGACTTTCATCTACTAATCCTCCAGATTAATAATTTGTAAAGGCCGACTCCGATTGAATCAGCCTGCATGTAAAATGAGGTTAAAATTATTCTCCTGTGTAGGAAAGTAATGCCATTTGACGTGCACGCTTGATCGCAGTAGCTATTCCTCTTTGATGTTTGGCACAGGTACCGGACATACGACGCGGTAAAATTTTGCCGCTTTCACTGATATAGCGTTGCAAAGTATTCACATCTTTATAATCTATGTGCTCAATATGTTCAGCACAAAAATGACAAACTTTTCTACGACCACGGCGGGGGCGGAAATTTCTACGATCGCCTCTCTTATTTTCTGCCATTAGTCAAACTCCTTTCAAAAATGAAGTAATTTCAATTTATTCAATTTAATTAAAGATCAAAAGGTAGCGATGTGTCATCGACCTCAGGCATAAATCCCTCTCCTTCAGGAATTTCCAGACCTACTTTCGGTTCAGATGGCTGTTGAAAAGAACCGGAACTGCTACTATTGGAATAATTTGATCCGCCATAATTGTCATCTTGCTGTCTTTTGGAATCAGCAAAGTAAATTTCATCAGCTATAACTTCAGTAATATAACGACGTTCACCATTTTCGTCTTCCCAGCTTCTCGGCTGAATTGAGCCGACTAAAGCCATGCGTGAACCTTTGCTGAAATATCTGGCAGCAAATTCTGCAGTTTGTCGCCAAGCAACAACCGGAATAAAATCCGTTTCACGCTCTCCCTGTTGATTTTTAAAGCGACGATCAATCGCTAAAGTAAATGAACATACGGAGATATTATTCTGTGTAGTTCTTAATTCGGGATCCTTAGTTAATCTTCCCATCAATATCGCTTTATTCATAATTTCTACCTTTCTTTTCTTTTGGGACTTACTCATCTACCGTTGTTACTAAATAACGCAATACGTTATCTGTGATTCTTAGGATACGGTTCACTTCAATTGGAAAATCAGGCTCAGATTTGAAATTAATTAAAACGTAATAACCTTCAGTTTCATCTTCAATTTCGTATGCCAGACGCCTACGACCCCATACATCAATTTTCAGAATTTCGCCCTGACTGGCAACCAAATCCTGAATTCTTTGATTCAAAGAATCCAAAGCATCTTCACCTATCGTAGGATTAAGTGCATAAAGTAATTCGTATTTTCTTGACACGTTATTCACCTCCTCTCGGTCAAATGGCTCTATGTACATGAATAGAGCGAGGAATGCACTCGATGAGTGCATGATCCGTCAGGATCAGTTCCATTATTTAAATATTATTAGCTAAATAAAATTAGCATAATTCAGGTTAATTAGTCAAATTTTTTAAAATATATGGCATTGCTGAAATCAAGATTCCTGCTGTTTCTTGATAAATTTCAAGCGAACCGCCATAAGGATCTTTGATATCTTGCTCCGAACCGATAAATTCACAGATAGTAAATATTTTTTCAGCCTTATCAGGATAATAGATATGTAGTAAATCTCTTTGTGTGGCTGTCATGGTTAAGACTATTTTGGCATCTTTCATCATTTTTTTATCTAACTGACGTGAACGATGATCTTCTAAATTAATCCCGACAGCAGCAAGAGCTTCTTTCGCTTCAGGTGTAACAGGTAAACCGCTTTCTGTTGCCAAGCCGGCAGAAATTGCAAACCAATGCTTATTTTCTCTTTCGGCATAACTGTTAAAAATAGCAGCAGCCATCGGGCTGCGACAAGTATTCCCGGTACATACGAATAATATATAATTATGGACACTGTCTTCTTTTCTCATCTTTACTCCATTAAGCTAAATTCTATACTTTATAGCTTTTTCGCTAAATCTCCTAAGATACGGCCTTTTGTAAAACTAAATTTCATACGCTGCAGCTTTTTCTAAACGATTCATATAAGCAATTCCTGTTCCACTCTTCTGTTCCGCAGAACAAATAATCAAATCCGCTTGGATCCGGTCAAACTCTCTAAATCGGTTAAACAAATCATGAGCTGCACCCGCAGCACCTTGTTGATTGTTGTATGATTCTAACTTAAACCTGACATTGTAACAAGTCGATTTATATAAGTATTTCTTAAAATATTCTAAATTTAACTCTTTGCTCAATTCCTCCGCTAAAAATAAACCGACTAAGATTTCCTTTGTTATATCTCCCTTTAAATTATTATCAGATGCTTTTTTGTGGATAAATTCTTCAATTCCTGTTAACAGATTATTTAGCCGCTCTGGCAAATTCGGATTTTCCTGCAAAATGAGAACCGTAGCTATGGGTGAATAATGACGGTATTTCTGACCCGGAGCTTTCGGTCTGAAATCCGATTTGATGTCGGACTGATTTGCTTGATATTCTACTACATCTATTCCCGTCGCATTTTTAATGTCACGAGCTGTGATAAATCCCGGTCGTAGAATCACCGGATCAGTAACACTTAAATCAATAATCGTTGATTCTAAGCCGTAATCACAAGTTCCTCCATCCAGAATATAAGGGATTTTACCTGCTAAATCTTGATAAACATGCCAAGCTCGAGTTGGTGACGGCTTACCTGATAAGTTCGCCGACGGTGCGACAATCGGAACTCCTGCAAGTTCAATTAAAACTTGAGCTATCGGATCACTTGGAAAGCGAATTGCAACCGTTGTTAAACCTGCACTGACAATTTCCGGTATAAGATCACTTTTTTGCAAAATCAATGTTAGAGGACCCGGTGCAAAAGTATCTAATAATTTATAAGCCATTTGAGGAATATTGATTGCTATGTCGGTTAAATATTCAAGCATACTCAAATGGACGATTAACGGATTGTCCTGAGGTCTGCCTTTAACTTCAAAAATCTTTTTGATTGCTTTTTCACAAAACACATTTGCACCCAGCCCGTAGACCGTTTCTGTCGGAAAGGCTACTAATTCACCTGATCTTAACGCTGTGGCTGCCGGCACAATCAGAGCGGAATCAAAATTCGGATTCAGTTTTATTAATTCTGTATTAATCATTCTTTATTATCATTAATTCATTTCGAATATATTTAGATTGACTAAGGTTCATCTCAATTTAATTCAACTTTCTTAATAATTAGTCAACCATTCGTCTTAAGTTAACTTGACTTTCTTAATCATTCGTCATTCCCATTGCATTTGTTTTTGCATCGATCGCCTTTTCATGGGCAGCTGCCTGCAGACTATTAATAAAGGAGTCTAAATCGCCGGACAAAACATTTTCCAATTGATATAAAGTTAAATCTATCCGATGATCACTCACCCTGCCTTGTGGGAAATTATAGGTTCGGATTCTTTCACTGCGGTCCCCGGTACCGACTTGATCTTTACGATCGCTGGCGATTGCCGCATCTTGTTTTCTCTGCTCAATTTCATAAAGCCTTGTCCGCAGAACTTGCATTGCTTTATCTTTATTCTTATACTGTGAACGTTGATCTTGACAGGTCACAACCAGACCAGTCGGTAAATGAGTAATTCTGATTGCCGAACTGGTTTTGTTCACATGCTGTCCGCCTGCTCCCGATGCCCGATAAGTATCAATCTGTAAATCTGCCGGATCGATATCAATATCAACTTCTTCCGCTTCCGGCAGGACAGCAACCGTGACGGTCGATGTATGAATTCTACCTCCGGCTTCAGTTTCGGGTACTCTTTGTACTCGATGCACACCGCTTTCATATTTTAATTTGGAGTAAGCTCCTCGACCAACTATTTCAAAAACAACTTCTTTAAAACCGCCGATCTCATTTTCGGAAGCATCAATTAATTCAAAATTCCAACCCTGATTTTCAGCAAATGCCGTATACATCTTAAATAAATCACCGGCAAATAATGCCGCTTCATCTCCACCTGCCCCGGCACGTATTTCGACAATAACATTTTTTTCATCATTCGGATCTTTAGGAATCAATGCTTCTTTGATTGCTGCATCAATCTTCGCAATCTCAGATTCCAATTCCGATATTTCTTCTCTAATTAAATCACGAAACTCCTGGTCTTCTGTTTCGTATAGTAGAGTTTTATTTTCGTCTAATTCAGTTTCCGCTTGACCTAACCGCAAAACATTTTTGACTAAAGGTTCCAGTTCGTTAAATTCTTTAACTAGACCCAAATACCTATCCTGATCATTAATAACCGTCGGATCCGCAAGCATCATATTTAGTTCTTCATAGCGTTTTACTGAATTTTCCAAATTTTGATTCATTTAATTCTCCTACACAAGCTAAATAATTTATTTTATTACAAACCCTAGAATTCTGTCGTGTTTTTGATAATCATTTAATTCGATTGTTTTTTCTATGTCTAAGTTTGTTTCTACAAATATTTGTTTGATTGCATTTCTTTGACCTGAACCATGCTCCAGTAACAATACAGTATTTCCTATTTTCGATAAAAACGGTTTGATTTTCTTTGCTATTCTACGGTAAAAATCCAGACCGTCTTCACCACCGTCTAAAGCTAAATGTGGTTCGTACTCAAAAACATCTGCTTCTAAATTCCCAATGTCTTTGCTTCTTACGTAAGGTGGATTGGCAATTATTAAATCAAATTGTTGCGACTCAGGAAATAAATCCGCAGCAACAACTTCAATCTGACAATCCGGTTCACAATATTGCATTATGTTCGCTTTACAAGTAGCCAAAGCTTGTTGCGAAATATCGGTCAAAACGACATCAGGTTCTGCAAATTCAGTTTTAAGTTCCAAATAAAGTGTTATACCTAAACAACCCGTTCCGGTACACAATTCGAGAATTCTCGGTTTGCCGGAAAGCCATTTTTTTTGATTTTCTAAAACCAAATCAACTAACAATTCTGTTTCCGGTCTGGGAATCAAACAATTTTCAACCAGAAATTTCCTGCCGTAAAATTCTTTTTGTCCGGTTATATAAGCAAAAGGTGTTCGATTCCTTCGTAATTCAATGTATTGGGCAAAAACTCGTACTTGCTTTTCATTCAAATACTGATCAGGTTGAATCAATTGTTTTTTTAGACTAATTCCGGTTGCCGCCTCCAATAAAAGTCTGGTTTCATACAATGCATTTTCAATTCCTGCTTTGGTCAATTGTGCTGCCGAGCGACGAATTAAAAAATCTATCGGTTTACCATTCATCACTACCCTCTTGTTCGGGAATTACCGCTTCCATAGCTACAATTGCCACTTCTATCATACTGTCATCCGGTTCAGCCGTAGTTAATTTCTGCATTGCCATTCCCGGTTTGCTGATTACTCTGGTCAGTGCATTATCATAGCGACCAACCAACCTAATTATTTCATATGTTATTGCGGCGATCACCGGCAATAATAGTAATCTTACAATTAGATTAATCAAGCGGCTACGCCAACCGATAAACGCCAAAATAATAATACTGACGATCATAATTAAAAACATAAATGATGTACCGCATCGTGGATGAAATCTGCTGAATCCTCTGATATTTTCCACCGTTAAAGGCATTCTTGCTTCATAGCATGCAATGGTTTTATGTTCCGAGCCATGATATTGCCAAACACGTTTAATATCATCCATTTTTGAAACTAACCATAAATACAAAATAAAAATCCCGACACGAATAATGCCTTCAAACAAGGTCAAAGCTAAACTGATTAAACGAGATGATAAATCAATCTTGAACAAAACTTTAATACCGTCAACAATTAAGCCCGGTAATAACATAAAAATGATAACCGAGAAAAGTACACTGACAATAGCTGACACATACAAACCAAAATTTGAAGATTGTTTGGTAGAACTTTTTTTGTCTTTAGCTGAATCGGAAACAGACTTTTTCGCTGATTCTGACATCTTAGATTCAACTATATTCGATTCGGTAATTTCCATTTCAGCGTTTTCTGTTTCGGCTATCTCTTCTGTTTTTTGACCACCTACCACAAAATTTTTCTGCGAACAGTTATTCAGGTTAGCTGTATTGTCCGATTTGTCTGATTTTGATTCACCTATTTCTGTTTCAGAATTTTCTTTTGATTCGGCTATATCTGCCGACCGCATCAAAGCTTTTGTACCTAGTACCAATTGTTTGAATACTCTGACCGGACCTCGAATAAAAGGAATGGTTTCAGCTTTAGAAACCTTACCCCCTGCTAAAAACTCCAGTTCAATTTCGCCTTTAGCGTTTCTTACCGCCATTGCTTTTTTATCGGGACCTATCATCATCAAACCTTCAATTAGAGCTTGTCCGCCAATTGTTGTTTTATGTATTTTACGGTTATTATTTTCTTGACCCATTTATCCCCACCTACATCACCAAACAAAATTCCAAATTTGTTAATCATACATTCCATAAATATACTTAATGCTTAAAATCTACAATAAAAAAGGAGTTTGCACAACAAAATGTACACCCTCCTCACTCTTCATTTATCATTTTCAAAATTTATTCAGATTTTTTTACACGATCCATACGACGTTTAAACTTGTCTACACGACCGCCTGTATCAACTAACTTTTGACGTCCGGTATAGAACGGATGACATTTCGAACAGATATCTACTGTAATACTCTCCAAGATTGAACCTGTTTCAAAAGTTTCACCACATGCACAACGAACTACGCACTTTCCATATTTAGGATGGATTCCTTCTTTCATTATTTTCACCTCACATGCCATATCGCCCGTAAGTATCCTGTGTTCTCTCACGAATGCGATATGAGTTTATTGAATAGCTAAATCAGCCAAAGCTGTAAAATAGCTTTAGTATGATATACCCTTTGAAATCAAAAGTCAATTATGCAACAGTTTAATAATATTCTATTGCTTTTTATTTTTTTATGAATATTCAGATGAAAAAAGATAATTAGAGTTATGACTTATTGACAAATGCGCCACTAATTGTTAGAACTGTTTTGAATTTTATTATATTTTGTTTAATTTTAATGCTGTTTGTACATAAGTTAACTATATTTTTCCTATAATAAAGCTGACTTTTAAATAATCATTTATTTGAAAAGCAATCTCTTATGAATGAATAATTTTTCAGAATAATTTATTATTATTATTTTATTTTTGCAAGGAAAGACGTATGAAAATAAAATCTGAGAATTTGATTTCCAGCTTAGATAGTAAAGAGAGTAATAAGCAACCTGTTGTTTTTATCAGTGGCGGTTCCGGCGGAATCGGTTTTACCACGGCAAAATTATTTGCTCAAGATGGTTATCGAGTATACGAACTAAGCCGTCGGGAAATCTTGCAACCCGGAGTAACTCATATTAAAGGTGATGTTACTCAACTTTCTGACGTCAAGGGGGCAGTTGAACAAATTATTGCAGAATGCGGTCAACTTAATATTGTAATTTGCAATGCCGGTTTCGGTATTTCCGGACCGATTGAACTCACTCCTTCTGAGGATATTAGGCGCCAATTTGATGTTAATTTTTTCGGTACGGTTAATATGATTCAGGCAACAGTTCCATATTTACGTCAAAGCGGAGGTGGCAGAATTCTCTGTGTTTCATCGGTAGCTGCCGTGATGCCTATTCCATATCAGAGTTTTTATACTTGTACCAAAGTATCTATCAATCAATTGGTATTAACTCTGAATAACGAACTGCGGCCTTTCAATATCCAGGCTGTAGCCCTGATGCCGGGTGATACCAAAACCAGTTTTACCGATAAAAGAATTAAATCGGAAGAATCCGAGGAATGCTTGAATATCTACGGTAATATTCCCCATAATTCAATAGCCAAAATGGAAAAAGATGAAAGAACCGGGAATCCTATTGAGCCTTTAGCCAAACGCATTGTAAAACTTACAACCCAAAAACGCAGGCCCAAACCGATCCAAAGTTTCGGTTTTTTCTATCGTGCCGCATTAGTCATTGCAAAATTTTTACCGATTAGATTGGTAAATTATATTTTATATAAAATATATGCTTGCTAAGGCAAACACTAACAAAAATTATGTATAATACAGAATATAAATAACAATAAATAAACAGCATATTAAGTAAATGAGGTTTTCAAATGGATATTTTTCAAAAATGTTATGACTATAATGTCGTAGATCAAGCAAAAGCGATGGGTGTTTACCCTTACTTTCACGAACTGACAACCGGCCAAGACAATGTTGTAGAAATAGAAGGTCGCCGAACCATTATGCTGGGATCAAATAATTATTTAGGTTTAACCAATGATCCCCGTGTAAAAAAAGCCGCTCAAGATGCGATTGAGCATTATGGTAGTGGTTGTTCAGGTTCAAGATTTTTAAATGGCACTTTGAAGTTGCATGGCGATTTAGAGCGAGAACAAGCTGAATTTTTGCGCAAAGAAGCTTGTTTGAGTTTTTCTACCGGTTTCCAAACCAATCTTTCCGTCATCTCCGCACTTGCCGGTAGAAATGATTACATTCTCTCTGATGCTTTGAATCATGCCAGTATCATTGATGGAACCAGATTAAGCTATGCCAAAACCTACAAATATGGGCATAATGATATGGATGATTTAGAGAGTTTATTGATTCGCTGTTCTGAGAAATCAACAGCCGGTGGGATTATAATCATTACCGATGGAGTTTTCAGTATGGAAGGTGAAATCTGCAATCTGCCGAAAATTGTCGAACTAGCTAAAAAATACAAGGCAAGAATTATGGTTGATGATGCTCATGGACTGGGTGTTCTCGGCAAACATGGTCGCGGTACAGCTGAACATTTCGGCTTAGAGGATGAAATCGATTTGATCATGAATACTTTCTCCAAGAGCTATGCTTCGCTCGGTGGTTGTATTGCCGGTGAAGAAAAAGTTATCAATTATATAAAGCATATTGCCAGACCGTTTATTTTCAGTGCTTCAGTTCCTCCGGGACAAGTTGCTGCAGCCCATGAAGCCTTGCGCATCTTGCGATCTGAACCGGAAAGAGTTACACGTGTTCAGCAAATCACGGCAAAAATGCGAGCATTACTTAAAGAATGTCCTTATGTTGAAGTACATGACAGCAATAACGATATTATTCCGATTATTCCATTAATCACAGGAACTGTAACTCAAACTCTATATGCAGCAAAACTGTTGCTTGAAGCAGGGATATATGTTAATCCGGTATTACCTCCGGCAGTCGCTGAAGGCAAATGTTTGTTGAGAACAAGCTATACTGCTACTCAAGATGATGCTTTAATCGAAGAAGCTGCCGAAATAATCTGCGGAGTATTTAAATATATGCATGAAAACCCCTTACCGGCAGATTTTGTAGTTGACTATTGATTAAGCTATTAATTTATTGATTAAGCTATTAATTCTATATTTACGGAGTAAATGTTTACTTTCCGAGTAAATTTTTGCTAGCCTGATTGTTTTCGTCACTTTACGGGGAATTATTGGTTTCAACTTAAAACTCTGTAACTCCATTGAGGATTTTTTCGCTTATATCTTTGTTTATTGATATACATGGCCCTGTCAGCATGTTTTATATAGTCTTCGACTGTCTCATTATTAGGATTATTCGGGTCATAAAATGATACACCGAATGACATTACAACAGGAATATGTTCTGAAACGCCTTCAACATAAACCTCTTTTGATTCAATCTTAGACAGTTTTTCATAATCAATGTAATCTTCAGATATTATAACAAATTCATCTCCACCTATTCTAAACATATCACTGCCTATAAAATTATTTCTTAAGTATTCAGCAACAGCTTTAATTGCTTTATCACCATATCCATGCCCTAACTTATCATTTATAAATTTTAAGTTATTTAAATCAACGAACATTATTACACATTTTTTATTAGATTTATTCAAATCAAACAATTTACGCTCATAAGAGTATCTACTGCCTAATTTTGTAAGGTTATCAGTCCTCAATGCTTCATCCATAAATGCTAAATGGATTTTTTCTTTTTCAATATTTTCAAAATATTTCAATGCAACTGATATAAGGAATATTATGAACAGAATAGTTTCCGCAGATAATATATAACCGAATATGTGGAATTTAAGATAAGTCGAATTTACCATTGATAATGAATTCATAATATATATGGCAATATAAAAATATTTCTCATATTTGCCTAATTTATCCCTGTTTATGAAGCAGGTTAATACAAATACAAATGAGGTTAATACACTCAAAGATACACTAATTAAAATTGTATCTATATATGCTATGTAACCGTTTATTGATAATATGAATTGTATAACAGAGTTTAAAATAGTCAGACCTATAAGTACCCGTCCGAATAAAGATATAACTTTATTCCATTTATCGGGCTGAGAACATTTAACATCCGTATTTATATACTCTAAAGTATGTCCAAACCTGGTTGTTATATAGTTAATTATAGGTACGTTTATTAATTGCGACGATATATACAATATATAATAGAAAGTATTAAATTTGGATGGGTAAATTGCTTTTAGAAAATCTGTTTGGCATAGTAATATTACACCTGTAATCCCTGCTAATTGAGTTAAATACAATATGCTAATATATTTCTTTTTAAATAACCTAAAAAAAGTATATGCCAGTACACCTATAAAACCGATAATAATCATTATAACAGACGGTATTACAAGATGTGTTTCTTTAAACCAGATCACCGTTATTAATTCTGACAGGTTATTTACTTTATATATATTATTAACTATGCCTATATCTGAATCTTTTATAGGATTTAATGCTATTTCTATGTATCTGCCTTTATACTCACCCGGAATTTTAATTATTTCAAAATTTTCTCTTCTGGCTAAATTGTCAATTTTCGGTACACTTATATGATTGCGACTTGCGCTCTCATTTAGATAACCGGAATATCTTTCGTCATAACTACTATATAAAGTATCACCATCAGATGTTGTTACTTCTATATCGGAAAATCCATAATTTATTACTATAAAATTAGATAGATCTGATATATCATCCGACCTTTTTCTATCTACAGTAAATTTTAATCCGGTTTTGGTATCTATAGGTAATTTCTTTTTATCTTGAATATCCGAATCGGAATTGTCTTCTCTAACATTGTAAACATTTTCTGCTATACCTTTATCTATACTGTAATACCAATTATCTTCAACTTTCTTTGATTTTATTGAGAATGGTATTATAATGCACATAGTTATTAAAATTACAGTAAATACTATGCTTGGTATATCTCTTTTATTCTTACTATCAGAGTTGTTTTGATTATCTAAATTGTTTTCTTCACTTAAATTATTACTCATATCAACTACACTTTTTTTGCCCTTATCATTTTTCCGGTAACTTTCAATAACCACTTCTTTACCTGGACTTTTCATCAACATAGCCATACATTATGTTGGTGAAGTGGTCTCCATCGCCTTATGGGGAATAATTGGTTTCAAATCTGCCTCGTTTTGATATAAATTTAAAATGTTTTGAGCGTCAAAAGACACTAGCTTGGCAAGTTTATCACAAATTATATATTGCCACAACTGTTACTTTTATCTCTGTTCCTTTTATCTCGCTTTGTCAGGGAATTGACGCCTCAAAGTACCGCTCATATTTCCGCAAACCTATTAGCAAAAGTGGAATTATTCATAGCAACTTTTTCTTTATAGGTGAGCAGTTGCCGATTTTAAACTCAGTTTCTGCTCAGAATTTTGAGGTATGCAAATCTGAATTTACATACCTCAAAAAAGTGAGCAGTTTTCCGATTTTTAGCTAATTAATCGTTTTCATTTTTTAATGATTCCAGAATATTCTTTTTGTTGAATTGACGTAAGGCATAGATCATACTGATTGCAACAAACAGGAATACTGAAACACAGACTATTGCCAGTGCAAACCACGGTATTCTATAAGCTTGTTCAACACTGCGATCAATTGCCCGGTAAATAAGATAAGATACTCCGAGCGACAACGGTAACCCCCACAACAGAGATCTTAATCCATATAATATACATTCATAAATCATCATTTTACGGATGCCTTTACTTGACATGCCAACACTTTTGAGCATCGCGAAATCTCGCGTTCTCAAGTTAATGTTTGTCGTTATCGTATTAAATACATTAGTCAGGGCAATTAATGAAACCAAAACGATAAAACCGTAACATAAGATATTAATTATAGTTACAAAATTTTTATTATTCTGACGATATGCGACATAATTAACATAGTCACCTCTATTTGCCAATTCAGCATTATATTGAGCTAAAGCATTTTCTGTTTGCTGATGATCATCAGAGTTTATATAATAATTAAAATTTAATAAATCTGAATTGATTGCTAAATCGGACATTTTGCTGATCGGGAAAAACAGTGTTACATCCGCATTCCTTTGATTATCGAGAAAACCCGGCATTTTATCCGCAAAATATTCCAGCTCAATTACTTGTTTTGACTCAAAAGCTTCTGATAAAGGTACTTCTTGAGTTGTATCTTCAGCATAATTTCTGAAAATAAACACAGATGGATTTGCCGAGTCTTCCTCAAAAGCAACTTCACTCAACTGTTTTTCCGGAATTTCTTGTAAATTAACAAGTTCAATTTTGCTTTTTCCACTCATATTAAACACATCGTATGTAATATATTTCCTTGCTGACATATCCAAAAAGAAAGCATTGTTTTTCACAATCGGTGACAGTTCAGTTGAGCTTAAATATTCAGTGATATCCAGATTAAACTGTGCCAACATTTCAGCAAAAATGTCATCTTCGATAAACACAGTGTTGATCGAAAGCATGAATTTTTCTTGTTGGCCTTCCCTGATTCGGTATGTATTATTATATGTGCTAAATCCCTGAACAATCCGCTCAACATATTCAGCTGTTAAATTCTCTTTATTAATTAAATAATCTTGCCATAAAGAAGCTGCATAATTAACTGTGGTTACATGATCTAAATCTTTGATTCGGTCATACATTGTGTTCAGCTCTTCAATAATTGCGTTATCATCTTCAGCTTCCGGTCTGGAATAATATTCCAAATCTGAAACTGCAGTTGTATAAATATTGTCAAACGAATCTGTCATCATTGAAGTAAAAGTATAAGCTGAAATAAAAAGTAGAATACTTAAGCTCAAACTGACAATCGTTGATCGATATTTTTTTCGGCTGCGTTTGAAATACTTAGCAGCAATATAAGCCGGCAAACCGAATAATTTATAAGTTACTTTGGAAACCTTCACCGGTTTAGCAACAATATCTTGAGTTTGACGAATGGCATCAATTACCGTAATACGCGCAGCACGTTTTGCCGGAATCCAAGCCGAAATCAAAACCGTAATCATCGCTAACAAAATCGAAGCAATAACAGCTCTACCTGATATTATCAGGTCTAAACTGATATTTGTAATATTTGAAGATGTTATCATGTCTTTTATAATGCCGCTAACTACCGTCAGTGTAATCTTTATTCCCAGTAACCCACTCAAAACACCTAACGGAATACCGATTAAACTGATCATCATTGCTTCAGTTAAAACTGTCCGTCTTAATTGTTTCTTACTGGCACCGATTGAGGATAATAAACCGAACTGTTTAGTTCTTTCAGCCAAAGAAATGGTAAAGGCATTATTAATTAAAACAATTGAACTGATTAAAATCATCACCAAGAAAATAACGGATAAAGTTAAAAGTGTAGAATTAAAATTATCATTTGCGCTGAGTCCGTAATATCTTAATAATTCATTATGTAATTCTTCAGAAATTGCTTCAATCGGATATTCTCTCTGAAACTCAAAAACTTGTTTCGGATTATTGAATTGTAGAAAATACTCGCATAAATTAGAGTCAGTGGTTTGATCGATTGCGGTTATAGCTGTATAGCCCGGTGCACTATAATTTTCTAATCCGTAGCGTTGAAAAAATCCGGTTATTGTATAAGTTTTGCTTTCTGTCTCTCTTACTTCTTCAGTCGGATTATCTTCATCTAATATAAACGAATCATCTTGAAATAATTCTTGTGAGTAATCAGATAATTCCGTATTTTCACAACCTAAACAATCCAGCCTGTTATCAAGTGAAAAACGTTTGCCTACTTCTAAATTTAACTGATCACCGATTTTGAACTTTTCAATTCTGCTGTCCATTAAATGTTGCGGTAAGATAATTTCATTTGGCCCAGACGGCATTTTGCCTTCAGTTAAATACAATGGTACGATATCCGTGAAATCCGAACTGATACCTATAACATAAAGGTACGGTTTATAGGGATTCTCGCTTTCTATCTCGGCATAACCGATTTCCTGACTTGAAACATATTTCTTGATATCAGGTGATTCAAGCATTGAGGCAGCTTGCTCCGGGTTTGCTCTTTCATATCTGATTTCCCAAGAGCCTCTTTGAGCTATTTCGTTTTTTAACAAATAGCCTTGAATGCTTGCGATTAAAGAAGTAAGACCGCTGATCATGGCAGTCGCCAGAATAACACCGATAATCGTAATAATCGTGCGATTACGATTTCGTTTCATATTACGAAATGATAACTTTGAAAAAATACTCATCTTTTACACCTCTGATTTATTTCATCTTGCGGAATGATATATTCGAAAAAATTCCATTATTTATAATTTTAGAATTGTCCTATGTTATGAAATGACAATTTGAAAAACACTTATCGCCTGATTGTCTCATCCCGCATGATTCTTCCGTCTTCTAAAGTAATAATCCGATCTGCTTGTAAGGCAATATCTTCGTCATGGGTGATTAAGATTAATGTTTGATTGTATTTATCATTAGATAGTTTTAATAAATTGACAATTTCTTGTGAATTTTTACTATCCAGATTACCGGTGGGCTCATCTGCTAAAACAACTGAAGGCTGATTGATTAAAGCACGACCGATTGAAACTCTTTGCTGTTGCCCACCGGACAATTGATTCGGCAAATGTTTCTCCCGACCGGTTAATTGCAAAGTTTGTAAAAGATCTGCCAGATAATCTTGGTCAACTTTTTTACCATCCATTAAAACAGGTAAAGTTATGTTTTCCTCAGCATCAAGAATCGGAATCAAATTATAAAACTGATAAATCAGACCGACCTGACGTCTTCTGAAAATTGCCAATTGTTCATCATTTTGAGTATAGACATCCTGACCGTTAAGAAAAATCTGACCGGAGGTCGGCTTGTCCACTCCTCCGATCAAATGCAACAAAGTGGATTTACCACTGCCTGATGCACCGACAATTGCAATAAATTCTCCGCGATTTACCTTAAAAGAAACATTATCTAAAGCTCTGATTTCATTCTCACCTTGTTTATATATTTTTGACAAATTTTTCACTTCTAATAATTCCATAAAATCCTCCTATAGAGACTATTTAATAATTATTTACAGCTAATTTTTAATCTGCTGTAACTGGGTAATTCCATACTCAATTTCAAAACAAAAGCATTTTTCAATATTTACAGTTTAGAGAAATGAAGTGTCAGACAAATGACTCTCAACTGACAAAAATGTCACTTAAGGTAAATTAATGATTTCTTAATATTCACTTAATGAAATTATCAGGCTGAAAGAATACAAAAATTTTTGAAATTATTTGTAAAAACGAATTATAAATAATGCTCCACCATTGATCTTATTTTCTGCCTTGAGCGTTCCGCCCTGTTCATGAATAATTTGACGAGCTAGTGCTAAACCGATTCCTATACTATCTGAGGCAGCGTTCTTGCCGCGATAAAAACGTTCAAATATATGCGGCAGATCTTGCGAATCAAAACCCGTGCCGTTATCTTCTACGGTTAGTTCAAGATATAGAGGATTTTCAAGGCTTTTAATCTTGATAACGCCTGTAGCAGAACAATGTTTCAAACAATTTTTAATTACATTGGTTAAAGCTTCGGCCGTCCAGAACAAATCGCATCGTAATTCACCTCGAACATCAATTTGCAAATCTATATCTTTCAATTCAAGTTTTATTTCCAAAGGTTGTATTGCTTTAGCAATTAAGGTTTTAACCTCTACAATTTCATGGCGAAAAACAATTGCTCCGGCATCCAGTTTCGCAATGATTAGTAAGTTGTCCAATAAACGTTCAATCTGATTTAGCAGTCGATAAATATCCTGCATAATCAATTGATAATCTTGTTGGGATAACTCTTTTTGCTTTAATCGATTAAACAACAGATTCAAAGAAGCCAACGGTGTTCGCAGTTGATGTGAAACATCGGCCAAACTATCAGCCAAAAAATGTTTATCTTTGACTAACAATGCTTGCTGTTCGCGCATACGAGTTAAGATTTTTTCGATATTCGAGGCTAAAATACTGAGTTCACCCTCAGTATAATCATCAAGTTTTAAATTGAGATTATGGTATAAAATTTGATCCAAATTTTCTCCGAGAAGAGCAAGTCTTTGATAATAATGGTATTTATCAATTAAATAATACCCTTGCCAAAACAGACTGTTAAAAGCTACAAAAATTGCCGCCTGTAAATCGAGTATGAACAAAGCAGCAATTATCAAAGCAACACTTATTAACAGACTGGCTAGCAGAGATTTTTTAATTTCCGGATTACGCAGAAGCTTTAACATCATTTCAATCCATTCAATTCATTCCAGCATCATCTGAATTCATCTCAATCCATTCGATAACCCAAGCCGCGAATTGTTTTGAGAATAGTTGGATTTTTAGCATCATCTTCAATTTTCTCTCTTAATCTTTTGACATAAACTGTCAAAGTATTGTC
Source organism: Clostridiaceae bacterium (assembly GCA_012521015.1). Taxonomy (GTDB): domain Bacteria; phylum Bacillota; class Clostridia; order Saccharofermentanales; family DTU023; genus UBA5436. The sequence continues at coordinate 22,656 of JAAYNE010000089.1, forward strand.
TTCGACAAATTCCCCGGACAGATTAAAAATTTCTTCTAACAATACATCGCGACTGATTATTTGCTCCCGATTATTAAGAAAAATTAAAAGCAATTTATATTCTAAAGCAGATAAGGCCACTTCTTGATCATTTTTCCAAACTATTGCCCTTTGAGTATCAATTTTCAAATTTCCGATTTGCAAAAGAGTGTTTTTTTGTTGACGCCGCAGCACATTTTTGATACGGGAAATTAATTCACGCGGTCTGAACGGCTTTGCAATATAGTCATCCGCACCGAGTTCTAAACCTGTAACTGTACTATATTCATCGCCTAAAGCACTTAAAAAGATCACCGGAAGTTGATATTTTTCTTTAATTACCGAGCACAAAACAAAACCGTTACCATCGGGTAAATTAATATCCAACAAAACCAAATCGAAATTATTAAGATTTAATTTCTGTAAAGCTGAATTTTGACCATTTGCCGACTCAACAAAAAAGCCTTCACTTTCTAAAAATGAAGTTAATTGCTTGATTAATTCCTGATCATCTTCAACTAAAAGTATTTTTGTGTTCATTTCAATTATAAATATAGTTCAACAGTAGAAATAATCAACATTGGGCGACGTTTAGTAAGTTCAAATAAAACTTGTCTGATTTGTTGATGAAGTTGACCTGAATCAATTCTATCTTTCAAATTTTTATTTTTTCCTTTTTTCTTACGATTAGCTTTTTCGACAAAATTATCAATTTTACTATGGCAAATTTTGATCACTTGATTGATTTCACTTTCATAGATGAAACCTTTGGCTTCAATAATTGGTTCAGCTGCCAAATAATTAGTTGTACTATCAATTACAATAAAGATTGCAACCACACCATCATCAGCTAATAAAAGCCGATCACGCAAAACTAAATCATCAATTCCGCCAATACCGGAACCGTCAATTAAAACCCCTGCTGCTTCCGTAAATCCAATTACTTCGGCATGCTGATTGTTCAATTCCAAAATATCTCCGTTATTGAGCAAAAAGATGTTTTCTTGTTTAACTCCCAAACTTTCAGCTATTTTTGCATGATGATATAAATGACGATATTCACCGTGGGCAGGAATAAAATATTTTGGTTTTAGTAGGTTCAACATCAGTGCCATTTCACCACTATAGGCGTGGCCGGAAACATGAATGTCAGCCAAATCTTCGTAAATTACATTCGCTCCGCGTTTAAACAGTTCATTAATTACTCGATAAATCGCTTTTTCATTCCCCGGAATCATACTGGATGACATCAATACCGTATCACCCTCTTCGATTGCAACATCGCGATACTGCGAATAAGCCATACGCGTCAAAGCTGACATCGGTTCTCCTTGGGTACCGGTAGTTATAATTACCAATTCTTGAGGCAAATAATTATTTATTTGTTTAATATCAATAATCGTATCTTTATTGAAATCAATATAACCTAAAGAATTGGCCGCTTCAAAGGCATTGAGCATACTGCGACCAACCATTGCAACCTTACGATCAAATTGTTCAGCTGCGGTGATTATTTGTTGCATTCGGAAAATATTCGACGAGAATGTACTGACAAAAATCCGACCTCGGATTTTGGCAAATAATTCGGTAAAAGTTTCACCGACAATCTGCTCTGAAGGACTGAATCCATCAATCTCTACATTCGCACTTTCAGCAAACATTGCCAATAATCCGTCCGAGCCGATCTGAGCTATCCGGTTTAAATCAATTGGCAAACCATGAACCGGTGTATAATCAATCTTAAAATCACCCGTATGAAAAATATTACCGGCAGGTGTTTCAATTAAGAGAGCACAAGCATCCGCAATACTATGATTGACATGAACAAATTCTACATTAAACGCACCAGCACGGATTCTATCTCCATCATTCACTACATGCAAATCCGGATTCTTGATTACACTTCCTTGATCTCTTGCCCCACGACCGGAATCATCCAATTTATTCTCAACCAGTTTAATCGTCATTGCCGTACCGTAAACCGGCACCTTATGTTCACGCAAAAACCAAGTAATTGCACCGATATGATCCTCATGACCGTGAGTCAGAAATAATGCTCTGACACGTTCTTTTTGATTTTTTAACCAACTGAAATCAGGAATAATCAAATCTACACCCGGCATATCTTCATCCGGAAAACCGATACCTACATCAACTATTATAATGTCATTACCCCATTGGAATGCTGTCATATTCTTTCCGAATTCCCTCATTCCGCCTAACGGTACAATTTTTATTCTGGATTCAATACCAAATAAATCGCGATGTGTTTCAGTAGGATTTTTACTCATTTAGACCTCTTTTCGAAAAATGAATTTAATTATACGTTTAATAAATCTATTTTAACCAGATTTCTATTCTATCAGATTCTAACAGACTTTTTGGTGAAATATAATTATGCGAAATTAAAACTAGTTGAAAATTCAAGCATAGATTGTTAAAATCTTCATATTGAAATTATAAACTGCCGATTGGTGTAATGGTAGCACACCTGACTCTGACTCAGTTTGTGAGGGTTCAAATCCTTCATCGGCAGCCATTCAAATTTTTAAAAAATCCCCGATATCAGATAATAATTGACAAACTCAATTGCATGAGACTAGGTCTTACTTTGGCAGAAAGTTTATAGTTATGATGTGTATTAATTAATTTTGATTGGCAAAAACAATTCGTGATCAATGGCCTCTCTGAACGCTGGTAACGCCTGAAATTGCTTTGATTCTGCCTATTACTTTTTCGAGCTCAACATTATTATTAATCTTGATTGTCAAAACCAGACTTGCAATCATATCTTTAGCTGATTTAAGATTGCCTGAAACAATTCCAATATGTTCTTCGGCAATTGCATTGGAAATATCCGCTAATAAACTTTGCCGATCTCTTGCGGTAATATTCAAATCAACATAAAAATCTTTGGTACCAGCTCCGGTCCAATTCACTTCAATCAGTCTTGATGCCTGTGCTGCATCTTCCGGAGAGCGATCACTTTTTTCAATAATACTCTTAATATTGGGGCAATTCGTACGGTGGACACTTACGCCGGCACCCCGAGTGATAAATCCAACAATTGAGTCACCCGGAACAGGACTGCAACAACGTGCTAATTTAACCATTACATTATCGATGCCGGTCACAGTAACACCGGGATCACCCATCCTCTTGCGTTTTTTCTGTTCTTCAACATCACTAGAATGGGCTTCTTTCAGCATTTCTTCCCGTGATAAAATGGTGGAAGGACTATAGACTACTTCACCTCGACTATTAATGCGATAACCGAGTTTTGCTCTTTCTTCATCCGATATAGATTTAAGATAATTGTTTTTCAAACGCGGAACAATTTTGCCGAATGAAATTCCGCCATAGCCTACTGCTGCAAATAAATCTTCAAGTTTATTTAATGAATGTGCTTCCAAAATCGGATTATAAAATTCTTTTTGCAATAATTTAGCCGGTTTGAAGCCGATTTTTTCGATTTCACGTTCCATGATTTCCCGACCGCGCAAGATATTGTCATCACGCATTTGACGCTTGAACCAATTTCTTATTTTAGATTTTGCCGAATTGGTTACTACAATATTCAGCCAATCACGACTTGGACCTTGAACCTTGTCCGAAGTTAAAATCTCAACAATATCTCCGTTACGCAGTTTATAGTTTAAAGGAACCATTCTGCCGTTTACTCTGGCACCGTACATGGAATTACCGATTTCACTATGAATTTGATAAGCAAAATCAATCGGTACTGAACCGGCTGTTAATGATTTAACATCACCTTGAGGTGTAAAAACTAATACTTCGTCTAAAACTAAACCGGTTTTCAACAAATCCATAAACTCGGAAGCATCACTCATATCTTTTTGCCATTCCAAGAGCTGTCGCAACCAAGTTAATTTATTTCCCAATTCCTCATTATGTCTGCCGTTACCACGGCCTTCTTTATACAGCCAGTGAGCAGCTATGCCATATTCTGCCGTACGATGCATCTCAAATGTGCGAATCTGTACTTCAAACGGTACACCTTCCGGTCCGATCAGAGTTGAATGTAAAGATTGATACATATTGGCCTTCGGCATTGCAATGTAATCTTTGAACCTGCCCGGCATCGGTTTATAGAGCTCATGAACAACACCCAGAACAGCATAACATTCCCCTACCGTAGGCACGATCACTCTAGTTGCAAACAAATCAAAAATCTCATCCAACTTCTTGTGTTGGGTGAGCATTTTTTTGTAGATACTGTAAAAATGCTTGGGACGACCTTCAATTTCAGCTTCAATTCCGATTTCCGAAATTTTGGTATTCATTTCAGAAACAACTTGTTCCAAATAATCCTCACGTTCAGAGCGTTTCTGGGCAATTGCTCCGACCAATTCATAATAAGAATCCGGATCAAGATAACGTAAGCACAAGTCTTCCAACTCCCATTTTATTTTATAAATTCCAAGTCGATGAGCCAAAGGTGCATAAATATCCAGCGTTTCTTGAGCTTTCTCAATTTGTTTTTGTGGAACTATATAGCTCATTGTACGCATATTATGTAAACGGTCGGCTAATTTAATCAGAACAACTCGAATATCCTCTGCCATTGCCAAAAACATTTTGCGGAAATTTTCAGCTTGAACTTCTTCTTTTGAAGAAAAATGAATTTTGCTTAATTTAGTAACACCGTCAACTAGTTGGGCAATATTATTGCCAAATTTTTCTTCGATATTATCCAAAGTATATTCTGTATCCTCGGCAACATCATGTAATAACGCAGCAATCAAAGTATCTTGATCTACCTGAATGTCAATTAATATCTCCAAAGTTGCAACCGGATGCACGATATAATCTTCACCGGTATTCCTTTTTTGTCCTTCATGTGCTTTTTTTGCATATTCATATGCCGACATGATCACTTCACCGGATTTATCTCCGGAATATTGCAGGTATTGATCAATCAAACGCAACATGATTTGATCGGTTTGTTTATAGCGTTCCGGATCCGGTATTGGTTGATCCTGAACTATGTTATCTTTTAACATTAAGCATCAACTCCTGTGCATTCAAATTCCGCCACGTTTTTGTATCTTGAATACTTTTTCTCTCATTCGTATAATGATTGATTCTGATTCGCCGATTGTTTTTATCAATCTGATCCGATTCAATAAATCCGATTTCTTTTAACATTGACAAAATCCTCGTTAAAATAAAGGGATTAATAAATATTTGCATTTCTCTGACAAGTGCTCTCGCCAACAAAGTTATATTAAAACCGTTCTCTAATTCGGCAACATACTGTTGAATATATTTGGTTACTGCAATAATTTGCTCATTACTAATTTCAAATTGCTTTTTATCCAGACCGTACATTTTCAGTAAATTATCGATTTGTTGGTTGTCTAGTTGAAATGTATTTTCAATACGGGCACAATCTTGCCAAATCAAGTTATCGCTAGTAGGAATAACCCAATCCAAAACTTGTATTTGCATTGAAAACCGATTGTTCCACTCTTGCCAATTGATATTAACCAATAAGTTGACAAAATCATTTTGCCTGAACAATCTGGAAAAATTTTGTGCATTGAAAGCTATGGCAGAAACCAAACGATCGTCTTGTAAGCGTAGCGTTAAGCTGACATGTTTACCTTGTCCGACAGTCCGCCACTGCTCAATTTTTAAATTTTCCAAAACAAAACTCGGTTTTTCATTTTTTTGTCCGTATGGTTCCAACAGAGTCAATCTTTCAGCAAAACCTTCGGTCAGAATACTATGCGGCAAAATATATTGATACTGAAACTCTTCAATATCCGATTTTTTAATTGGATTTGCTAAAGCATAGTCAATCAAGTGTTGCCTAAAAGCCGGATATTGTTCAGTTTCTACTGTTACACCCGCTGCCTGTATATGACCGCCATAGTTCACAGTATACTCACTTGCACTGTCAATTGCCGATAAGAGATCAAAATCTCCCAAACTGCGTGCCGAACCTTGCAATCCTTCTGCAGATCCGGCAAACGTTATTACCGGTACAGAATAACGTTCAACTAAACGCGAACTGACAATACCTATTATTCCGGCATGCCATTTTTCATCAGCTATTATAATTATATGCTGCTTTTCTGCTAATGGCATCTTTTCGATTTGCATTATCGCTTCAGAAAAAATTTTCTGTTCCAGTTCTTTGCGTTGATCATTCAATTCTTCAAGTTCAGTTAATGATTTTTCAATTTCTTCCAATTCATCACTCAATAATAATGTAATTGCAGGTTTAATATTGCCCATTCTGCCAGCAGCATTCAATCTGGGTCCAATCGAGAAAGAAAAGAAAGATGCATCAATCTTTGCCGAATCATTGATTTTTTCGGCAATTAATCTCAATCCCAAAGAAGCTTTTTGTCGAAAAATAGAAATTGCCAAAGCAACCAGAATTCTATTTTCCGATTCCAAAGGCATTGAATCGGCAACCGTACCGACAGCTGCCAAACATAAAGCTGGGGATAAATCAATCTGATCATTACCCAGATATTGAACCAGAGCTTGTGCCAACTTAAAAGCAACACCTGCCCCGGACAATCCCACAAAAGGATAACCGGAATCTACTAATTGTGGATTTAATACAGCTAAAGCCTGATTGACTTTTGCATCATCAGGCTGATGATGATCGGTAACAATAACTTTGATTCCGGCCTGCATTAACGTTTCAATCTCTTGATGATCATTGATACCGCAATCTACAGTAATTACTAAATCCGGTTGCCTGGCAATCAATGAATTGACGGTCTTATCATTTAATCCATAACCGTCTTCAAGTCGATCCGGAATCATATAATCCACATCTGCACCGGTATTCAACTTACGTAGAAGTCGAACTAAAATAGCCGTAGCCGTTAAACCGTCACAATCATAATCACCATAAACAATAATTTTTTCCTGTTTTGAAAGAGATTCCGAAATTATTTCACAAGTTAATAACATATCCTTGAATAAAAAAGGATCAAAAAAATTACCCGAAAGCGGATCTAAAAACTCCGCTTGGGCAGCAGCATCATACAAACCTCTTGCCTCCAGCAAACCGGCAAAACAAATTTTTTCGGCTTCACTGATTGAAACTTCGGCAGCTTCTTGAATCCGCTTGTTGAAGGACTGAGTCATCGGGTTTTGATACCATTTGCGTTTTTCTAATACTTTTTTACTAATATGTCACCACTCTGCTTTCTCTTATTTTTCATTGTTTTGAATGCTTATATAAATTGGTTTTAAATATTTTATCACATCTTACAACTTACTAACCGATTGTAAAGTTCATTTTTGAAAAAACTTATAACAAAAAAGAGGTTGGAATCCAGACCGAACCTCTTCTTGAAATAACATTCTTCACTGACTATTAGCGTTTGCGTTTACGTGCAGCTTCAGATTTTCTTTTGCGTTTAACGCTTGGCTTTTCATAGTGTTCGCGTTTACGAACTTCAGCGAGAACACCAGATCTTGCACAAGAGCGTTTGAAACGTCTCAGAG
>JAAYNE010000090.1 GCA_012521015.1 Clostridiaceae bacterium
GGCGAGAAGTTGTCAAATTTCAAATTCATTGATTCCAAGAAAGAGCGACTAATCCAGATATCAGATGTTTGGGTTGGTCTGCTTGGAAAGTTATTTGCTGAGTTAGATCAATCTAAACCAGAAATGATCATGAGCAAAATGGAATGGCTTACTCAGGAACAGAAAGAATGCATCCGTATAATCAACTTACTAATAGACAAAGCTGAAAAACTTCACAGAGGATTAATTCAAAATGCGAATAGCATAGGGATGATCCGACATAGAGGAGCGTTATTGTCGTTGATGGATAAGCTATCTTGATCTTTAGAACTCAAATATCTGTGCGTAAAGTGAGGTGGAATATGAGCAAAATTGAGAATATTGACCGTCTGAAAAGCATGGTGAAAATAGAGGGTAAAGATTATCAATGTAATGATGTCGATCTGAGTAAAGACTATAACAGTAAAGGTTTGGATATGCCCTAACGATGTAAAATGTGTCGTGATAAAAAGAAGATAAGTTATGAGATATGCACAGAAAAAACTAATACTTATGGAATGTAAAACAATGCCAAAAAAACTGGGAGACATCCCTTTTGAACTTTAATAATTGAAGAATAGTGAATTTTTTCAAGTGTATTGATAATATCATTATGCTTTTTAGCAATGTTTGGTATAATAAGTCAAAGGCAGGCGAAATGTCTGTCTGCGGTTTTCTTGTTATAGCAATAATGAGAAGATCCGTGTGAGCTGTGAAATACAAATGAGGTTGTGAGGTGGAATAATGATTACAAAGATAAAAATGGATAAGGTGGCTTGTTTTAAGAATCCCACGTCTTTTGATACTGACAAAAAAATCAATCTAATCTACGGCCTTAATGGTACTGGCAAGAGCACACTTTCGGACTATTTATATGATAGGGCTAACCCAATCTTTGCACGCTGTTCTATCGACAGTTCTGGTGATGAAGAAATTCTGGTATATAATCAAAGTTTTATTCGCGATTATTTTTATCAACCCGATAACCTCAAGTGTATATTTACTTTATCGAAAGAAAATAAAGAAGCCGAAGAAAAAATCCGGAATGCCGAGAGAGAAATCACCAGGATTTCAATTGCGAAGACATCAAAAGATGAAGAATTGACACTGTGGAAGGCTAATTTAAGTTTAGCAATTCAAAAAGCCCAAGACAAGGTATGGGAGATTAAGACAAAGTATGCCGGAGGGGATAGAGTTCTTGAATATTGCCTTGATAATCTTAAAGGTAAAAAAGAGTCTTTATTTACATATATTTTGTCTGTTCCAAGACCAGAATCACAACCTTCGAAAACAGTTTCTCAACTAAAAAAGGAAGTTGATTCTGTACAAGGGACATACGCACAAAGATACGATTTATTACCTACAATAGATTTGGTTGATAACAGCCTTGAGACAGATCAAATATTCATGAAGGCAATTGTTGGTAATGAAAATAGTATTGTTGCAGAATTAATAAAAAACATTGGGAATTCAGATTGGGTTAAAGAAGGTTTGAACTATATAGATGAAATTAAAGATGATCAGAATACCCACTGTCCTTTTTGTCAAGAAAGAACGATATCTTCTGTTCTGATAAAAAATATTGAGAATTATTTTGATGAAACGTATGAAAACGACATAAATAAACTAAATTTACTATTATCCAAATATGTATCTATTATTGATTCTTTGCCTAAGAAGACAGATTATAATTATAATCCGTTTATAATTGAGAAAAATGATACTTTTGAAAATTTATATAATGCCGTAATACAGATACTTTCAAGTAACAAAGAGGAAATAATAAGAAAAATAAAGACTCCAAGCCAAACGACACAGCTCGAAGATTCTTCAACTCCAATAGTAGCATTTAATGAATTTATTAGCGAAATGAATGTTTCGATTACTGAGCATAATGATAGGATTAAAAATAAAGAAAAAACACTTGAATCAATAAAAATGCAATTTTGGACTATTATGCGTTGGGATTATGACCAAACGATTTCAACATACCAGAAAGAAAAAACTGATATTGAAGAGAAGATAAATGAAGTCGAAACAGGTCTGAAAAGATACAAAAGCGATACAGAAACCCAACAGTCAATCATTGTTGAACAACAAGGGAAAACAGTAAACATCAAAGAAGCCATAGACAATATTAATGCTGGGCTTTTAGAACTTGGAATCGATGGTTTTACAGTAGAAAAACACACTGATGTCCTATATAAAATTGTTCGATCTGAACAGTGTGAAAACACCTTTGAAACCCTTAGTGAAGGTGAAAAAATGATAATCAGCTTTCTTTACTTTAGGGAACTATGTAAAGGCAAAAAATCTACACAAAGCCAGTCAAAAGAAAAAATTGTAGTTATAGACGATCCTATATCGAGCCTGTCCCATATTTATATTTTTAACATTGGACAGATGATAAAAAATGATTTTTTTGCGTCTAAAAAATATGGACAGGTTTTTCTTTTTACTCACAGCTTATATTTCTTTTATGAGATGGCTATTTCAAATTCGGAAAAACGAAAAAAAAGTCAAAAATTGTTCAGACTCAATAAAAATAGCGACGGTAGCAAAATATTAGAAATGAAATATGAGGAGATTCAAAACGATTATCAATCATACTGGTTTGTTGTAAAAGATGAGAAACAACCGCCAGCTTTAATTGCGAACTGCATGCGTAATATCATAGAGTATTTCTTCAATTTTATTGAAAAAAAAGATTTAAATAATGTTTTTCAAAAACCTGAGTTGAAGGATGTAAAATACCAGGCTTTTAATAGATACATTAACCGTGAGTCGCATTCTTCGGGACAAAATATTTTTGATATAAAAGAATTTAATTACGATGACTTCAAAGAGGCATTCAGGCTGGTTTTTGCCGTTACAAATTATGAAGAGCATTATAAGAGAATGATCAAATAAAGTGTCATCTGCTAGTTCAGTGTATGGGACACCCTTGCTTCAGAAGTTTATTAATTGCAGAACAGATGATAAGATCGGAGCATCCACGATTGTGCTTGCCATAGAAACACCTGCAGTTTATCATATTGAATTTAATACCTTAATCAGCAATTGACATTAATTTAGTTTTTAAAAGAAAATAAATCAATGAGTGTTATACTTGGAGTAAAGACAGATAAGTACTTATATATTGCAGGCGACAAACGCAATTATTCTAGCAATGGCACTTTCCAAAAGAACTATTAGGGATATCACATCTTTAAGTGTTTTTACAAGCGCTTATGGTAAAATGTGGGCATATAATTTGGTAAATAATCGCAGGAGAGTTGGGTTTTTTAATGAAGTGCTGTTTATTTTGTTTATGATACGCCTTTGCTGATGGCAACCGAAAGTCCTATAATTTATTTTGGAACGTGAGATATGCGGCTCTATGTGCTTATTTTGTGTTGTATCAGTTCTTATAGATGATTTTTTCAATAATATACAGACGGATAATATTTTTTTAAAAAATTATAGAGGAGGAATAGAACCATGGCAAGATGTACAGCACCAGTTTACGGTCATCGCACGGAAAGTGGAAGGGCAAACTGCCCAGTGTGTGGAGGTGGCTATCGAGGATATAGCTATTATCCCTCATATTCTTCACCGTATTCTTCATTATCAAACAGTTCTATTAGTCGTAGTAGTGGTGGCGGACAAACTAAGATGAAAGCACGTTGGTCTCCAGTTGGTTCTACTATTTTATATACTCCTGCGGAAATCCGAACACTTACTCCTGTGCGTGAAAATGCGGAGAAGCTTTCAAAATTACCAGATTTACGGGATGTTTTTCTTTGTCACGCTTGGGATGACCGTAAAGACGCAGCTAAAGAACTGCACGGTCTACTTGAATTAAAAGGTGTAACTACTTGGTTTAGTGAAAGAGATGTTCCTTTAGGTTCATCTTTGCTTCGTGAAATTGATAAAGGGTTGGCAAAATCTCGTGTCGGTATTGTATTGGTTACACCTTCATTCCTTAAACGTGTTGAGGGAGAAGGAATAGCAGATAAAGAACTTTCAGCTTTGCTAGCTCGTGATTTACTCGTTCCTATTGTACATAATACGACTTTTGAAGATTTACGTGAAGTTAGTCCGTTACTTGGCTCGCGAAGTGGCTTAAGTACTATTGAAGGATCAATGGAAGATGTTGCGGCTAAAATAGCGGAATTGGTTGCTTCATAAACGATATAAAAAATCAAACGCTATGGACGAATAGCACTGCCGATAACAAGTGGTTTGGCATAACGGCGGCAACCCCGTAGAAAAGGTAGTGCAAACCGCCGGACGTTGTAGGCGATGGACAAGTATAGTATAAGCAAACTCAGTAGTTCGAACTGTTTTGTGAACTGCACATTATGTTTAAACTGAGCACATAAACTGTGGCATATTTTGCTTAAGCTCAAAAATCTTTTTTACATCGTTTTTCCATATAAGAAAGCTAATTTTGATACAGCGGAAATCAAAATTAGCTTTCTTGTTTTATGCCCGAAAATGGCTTGAAATAAGGTGTTTTCGTATTTTTCCGTGGGGGTCGGCGACAACGCAAGAGTTCACCTAAACAAGAAATACATACTTTATTCGAGGATTTTTGCCTTGCTACATATCCTGGCTAACGATTTATAGAGGGGTGTTCAAAAAAACAGGAGTAAAAAGACCAAGGTGCTCCTTATCGCTCACAAGCCACTTATGGTGGCGGTGTTTAACGATTTGTGTATCCTTTTGAATACTGCCTTCGATTTAGACCACTAGTGCACACTTTTAGACCATTGAATGCCACATATTAGACCACTCAATGTCAACTGTATACCAAAACGTTTAGAGAGCCCCAATTATAGGGCTCTCTTTTA
>JAAYNE010000091.1 GCA_012521015.1 Clostridiaceae bacterium
ACCGCATAACGGAAATACTTAAGACGCTTGAAGAGATAACCCCCACGGAAAAGTTTGACGGAGAGATGTTCCTGAAGCTGGTGGACGAAGTTATAATCAAGGACGGTACGGGAACCTTTATGTTCAAAGTAGGCATAAACAAGAAAATAGAATTATAAGAAAGACCGGTTACGAGGCGATATCGTAGCCGGTTTTTTTTTGTAAAATCAGATGGTAGAAAAAAACTTCTATAATTGCCAAAAAATTGGATATTTTGTTGTGCTCTACACTAAAAAATGTTATTATTATGATAATTTAATATTATTTTTGAGGTTGACGGTGCAAGCCATTTTTCAAAAGCTTTTTTCCAAATTTGCTTAATTCAACTAATAGTTTCACAATAAAACCTACAGTTTAGAGAATAGATTCAACTTTTAGTTTAGTTAATGATATAATTATGACAAAAATTGAAGGAGATAATTTCATTTGAAAACAACCGGTGAGAAAATCAGCGCATTGCGAAAACTTAACAATATGACGCAAGCCGAGCTTGGTGCGGCGCTTAATGTTACTTCGCAGGCGGTAAGTAAGTGGGAGCGTAATGAGTCGGAACCGGATTTTTCTACGCTGACTAATATGTGTAAGCTGTTTAATATAAAGCTTGACGACTTTGTAAATGAAAATTTTCAATTAGATGAAGATGTTCAAGAAAATGCAATGCCGGCTCAACTTGGTTTTTGTACTTCCTGCGGTGTGATTATTACAGAAGGAAATCTCGGCGAAAGTACTCCTAAAATGCTGTGCTCAGCTTGTCACAGTAAAAAACTTAAATCACTGGAATTAGAGGCAAAAAGGTTGGAAGAAGAACGCCTTGAAAGGGAAAGAACTATATTAAGAAATAAAAGAACAGAAAAATCTTCATTTGTAAAAAAATGTGTTTTATCAGGCATTATCGCAGTGGTCTTTTTATTAATATCGCTTTTCTCCAATAAAGGGATTGATGTGATATCGGAAGTATTTTATTCCATTCTTGTTTCAGTTTGGATATTTGCATTCGTTTATCAACTATGTACTCCTGAATCCGTCACAAGATCGGCAATTACATGGTTTTCCTGGATAATAATAAAGATGCCCGGAATAATATTTGAACTTAGCCTTGATGGTTTAATCTGGCTTCTTACTGTAAAGTTGCTGTTTTGGGTGATAACTATCTTGCTTGGAATAATTGCTATCGCATTGGGCTTAATAATAAGTTTCCTAATATCTTTCTTTACATTCCCATTCGTTTTTGTAAAAGAAATATACAGGGTGAGGGTACAACAATGAAAAAGACATTTTTATTAGTATTTGTAATAGTATCATTTTTGATAATTCCCATACATAGCGTAACGGCCCAAGAGAATACCCCAATAATTATCACAAAACCCTTCGAAGTATCTGCGGTAAAGAATTCCAATACCAACCAAAACAAAGATTACACAGTTACAGTGAAAGGCATTATTAAAAATATTTCCAACGAAACAATAAGCAATATAAAAATATATTTGGATGTCTCAACGGCGTTTTTAGGCTTAAAAGATACATTAGTAATTACTATTAACGATGATATTTTGCCTAATCAAACCTACAGCATAAATTTGACGGAGGATTTAAGCGAGAAATTTGCCAAAGTCGATAAGGTTTACGCAACGGTTGGCGGTGGGGAACGTTTTGATCTGGCAGGGGGCTCATCATCCTCAAATGGCTCTGATAATTTTTTTAATTTCGAATACGAGACGCCGAGTGTTTGGTTTTCGGTTACATTACTTGCAATATTTGCAGGATTATTTGTAATAGCAATATTAAGCAATAAATCAAAACAATTTTAAATAAAATAAAGGAGGAAGAAATGAAGAAAAAAACAATAATTGGATTAGCAATTGCACTAATTGCATGCATGGCTTTTTTTGTCGCATGCAGTGGAGAAAATGTAACGAAATATACAGTTACATATGTGACAAATGGTGGCAGTAGTATAAGCGCTACATCCTTAGCAGAGGGTTCCAGTATTACAGCCCCGGCAGAACCTACAAAAGATGGTTATATTCTTGTAGGATGGTTCTTTGATGAGGCATTGGAACAAGCAGTTTCATTTCCATTCACACTTGAAGACGATATAACTTTATATGCAAAATGGATGTCAAACAAAGAATACTTTTTGGCAGCCCGTGATGCAACAGTTAATTCTAACCAGTTTGAGTATAATTTTAATTTAAATGTTACTACAAAATTCGCTGCTTTTAACGGGCCAAGTGCAATCTCTCAAGGGAATGTAAAATACAACAGCGCTTCTCAAAACAGTTACATAAAAAGAGAAAACAATTCCGGACTACTTATATCAGATGGAACAATATATACGGTTAAAACTGGGACCAGCCTTTCAGAATTTAAAGTAAATAAGGACAACAAACTTTACGGCTATTCATCCACTCAGGTTTCAAATGATTTTAAATATGAATCTTCTTCATATGCAAAGGTTTTGTTTGAATATGGAGAGGATAAAATTACTGCGGTAACAAAAACCTCACAGAATAAATATAAGGTAACATTCAGCGGCAGTATTACAGGATTTATGAATACCGCCTTAAACGCGCTTAACAGTCCTATTGTGCAACGTTTTATTAATGTTCCGGAAAATGATTCCAACCTCAACGTGTATGTAACATTTGATAACGGCAAAATTGATAAATTTGAATATGAGTTTTCTATAAGCGTTTCTTTGGCTTCTATAACTTTCCATTACGATTTGGATTTTGTTAAAGTTGGAACAGGTGTCACAATTACACCCCCGGCTTTCCAAAATGTTTCAATCAGTGAAACTGATATAAATACTGATTTAAATGATATTAAATCTGCATTTACAAGTTATAAAGCGCAGCAAAATTCAGGGTATAATTATACTGTCAAAACAAAGGTTGATTATCCCGGAGCTTTTGCCATTAATTCTACCACAGCCGGCAGGACAATGAGAAATATCAGCGGCAACGAAGTATATTTCTGGAACAGAATTGAATTTGACAGTGATTATAAGAATAACGATTTATATAAAAACAAAGGAATAGATGATTATGAGCGTTACAGAATTAAAGTAGCAAGCGGTGATGTATATGATGTTGAATACAGAGTATTTCCACCTAAGTATGAATATACCAAATTAGATGATTATGAAAATGGCGATATTGACGAGTATTATCTGCTTCTTAAAAATGAATTCTTTAATACGACGAATATTTCTATCGTGCAAAAGGCCTCGTCGGCAGGAAATACGACATATTCTTTAGGCCTTACAAATGACGGTATTGTTGCTCTGTTATCTTTTATTGATGAAAACATCAGAGTAGATGTCAATGAACAAAACGAGATTACAATCTACAATATTGAATCCGAAATGATAATAAAAAATGCAGAATTTGATATTATTATCAGCGAGGGAAAAATTACAGAGATTAATATCAACATAAAAGGTTCGTATATAGGTTCTTATCCTGAGACGAAATTTGAGGGGGCTTGTACATTTGAATTGGAGTATGAGCTTGTAACAAATAATAAGGGAGCAAATTACACCGCACCTGATAAAATTAAAGATGCCGATTTGTCTAACTCTTAATTCAATGTTAAATAAAAAGCTGATAATTATATTATTAACAGTAATACTTTTTGTAATGCAAACTTCATGTTCTTATACAAAAAAGGAAACGCATATTGTTTCCTTTTTTGGTATGAACAACGAACTGATTAAAACTGTTGAAGTGCAAAACGCAGAGTTATATATGCCTTACACGCCTGATAATTTAAAAAAATATACTTTTGAAGGTTGGTATACTGATAGTGATTTAACAGTAGAATACGAACCTCAAAAAGTATATTATAGTTTTTCGTTATATTCCAAATGGACAGGTATATACGAGGGATTAGACGGCTATCAATATAATACAGGTGTAGATGAAACCTGGTATAACACCGGCGCGGAGCTCCCTCATGGCATAAATTACAGATCAACAGA
>JAAYNE010000092.1 GCA_012521015.1 Clostridiaceae bacterium
GCTGTGTCCGGCTTCGTGCTGAGCGCAAGAATCACATATGGAGCTATGACTTTGTAGAGGACAAAACAGTAACCGGACGAAAACTGCGATGGTTGAACATTATTGACGAATGCACACATGAATGTTTGTTTTCGCAACCGAAGAAGCATTGGAAGAGCATTGATGTAATTGACGCACTTTCCGGAATAATGATCAGCAGAGGTTGTCCTGAATACATACGAAGCGACAACGGCGCGGAATTCACCGCAAATAAACTGCGCGACTGGCTTCGTGAGATCGGCGTCATCACGGCATATATCGAACCGGGCTCACCATGGGAGAACGGTTGTTGCGAAAGCTTCAACAGCCGGATGAGAGACGAGTTTCTGAACGGTGAGCTGTTCGGAAGCCTGAAAGAAGCTGAAGTTCTGACGAAACGGTGGGTTGAGTATTACAACACCGTTCGCCCGCATTCCAGTCTTAGAGGAAAGGCTCCTCAGACAATCATTCCCGCCTGAATGAGGTTATCACATTCTGTCCGGTCGGTCAAGGATAAACCGGCTCTGCCGGCGGCTCCGCCGTCCTTGACAGCCCGTCCACAATGTGATATGCTGCAAATAGGCGGAAATGGATAATTATGTGCAGTGGGACTGCATCAGTTTCTCTATTACGGCGCTTGCCGTTTGTATAAATACTAACATTGCTCCTGGTACAATAAACGGGGGCAGGACAAATTCCGTGAGTGTTTCGTTTCTTATAAGTTGTTTTTAATATGCTTTTAAATTTTTTGCTAAAATAATATTATTCGTGCAAAAAATATTATTTTAATTATTTCTGCAATTTGACAAACAGGGCGATTTTTGGTACAAAGTATATGGTATAATATATGTGTAGAGGGTAAGATATATGCAGACGAAAAAGCAAATGATTTTATGGGTTCTTAATATACTGAACACTGATTCGGACAAGCAACATCCTATTACACAAACGGGATTGACTAAAATCATTTCCGGCGTATATCCTTGCGACAGGAAAACCGTTTGCAGAAACATAAAATACCTAAAAGAAATGGGATATCCGATTGTTAAGACAAGCAAGGGTTTTTATATGGATAAGAAGCTGTTTTCCGTTGAAGAAACAGAATTTGTCATAAACGCAGTGCGTTCCTCGAACGGAAAGACAGAAGAAGAAAAAGAAGAAATTATTAATCGGCTTATGAATCATTTGACATCCATAAAGAGATAGAAAAAATCTGAATAGAAAACTACAGAGGAGAATGAAAAATGGGAGTAATCGGTTACTATTTAAGAACGCAAAAACTCGTCAAAAAACCATATATACCGGTAGGGTTTTCTCAATCCGAAGTTGTACTTACTATGGTTAATTTGTTAGATGCAAGAAGAACTCTGTCTGTTGAAGATTATTATTATGTAAAGAAACTGTTTGATGAATTCGAGAGTCGAGAAGAAATAATAATGCTGAATCAACAGGAATTTTTAAAACTCGGCGATGAAATTCGCGCCCATTTTGATTTAGTTGCTCCATATTACAAATTTTGTGGGAACAAAGGGTTTTCACAGGCGTTACAAGCAATAGACAAATACAAAAATCCGTATAGGGCAATTGCAAAAAAAATTCTGGCGAAAGATGACTTTTTTTCGGAAGCGTGGATGGTATTACACGGCAGTTTTATCAAGCAGTTTGATTTTGATGAGTAAATATTTATTTTTGCAAAATGATAGGATCTTTTTCTTAAAAAGAGGTTTTTATTAACAATTAGGAGGATTTTTAAATGAGAGCATTATTGAAAATAACCTATATATTACCTATGCCTTTAATAAGTCTTTTTATCTGTGGAATTATCACCCATAATAGTGGCGTATATGTTAGTGCTATTGTATTACTTGTGGTTGATATCGTTGTCGGCATTTGGCTACAACGGCTCTCGGATCAAGCTAACCCTGATGCCTTGAGTGCTTTATTAAGTGAAGAAGAAACTAAATCTTCTGGTGCTTCTTTTAATATGACAATGCAAGATAGGCAAAAAGAAAGCCTAGAAAAAGGAGATGAATCGGGCACGTCACAACACGTAACAAACGAATTAGACGCTATAGATAATATTTTTGACTTCGACGAATTTATGGTTTCCGAGGATGAACTTGAGGAGTTAGTCAATCTTTTTAATAAAGGAATTACAGATGCGGATAAGCTTGCTGAAAAGATGGGCTGGCACGGGAAAAGAAAAATGAGTTTTATCGATCACATCATGACTACTGGTAAATATATTGAAATAAATATTGATGATATTTTTGATGACGAACACAGTTCTATGACATTAAGAAAAGATAAAATACAAGAGTTGATAGATAACATACCAATTAAAATGGATGAAAATGATTGCACCTCTGAATGGTATGGTTCAGTATGTAAAGAAATTAATGAATTTATACCCAAGATTGCACCGAAAAACAAAGTGCGATACTCGTTTGATGATATTGATCTTATGATAGGAAAGGCATTTTGCTGTATTATAAGCAAACCGGAAAATTTATGCAAAAAGGTTCAGGAAACCTTTCGGGAGTGTGCCGCAGATGAATACAAAACAAAAAAAGAATTTAGTTTGAAGGAAACGCAAGACATCATTAAGACTGTATTTGAAAAAATAGAAGCAGAACAATGCGAGGAAGATGGTGACGAAGAGAAAATAACCGATTTTGGTGAAGAAGAACTGCTTGATGAGGACGATTACCTAAGCAATGTGCAAGAGGACGGCCACGAAGAACGCGAGCCTATCAGAAATATGTTTGGTGAAATTATCAACGAACGAACATTTGCAGAGATGCAACAATTGTTTCCCGGATTCGGCGATGACGGTATGTTGCCTATGCCGCAAGAACAATTTGATATTACATTGCAAAAAGTATTACCCGATTACAATGTTAAAACACATAACACAAAGGATTTCAGCGATAATGACTTATACAAATCTTTTTCCAGCAACGGTATAACATTAAACGATATCAAACTCGTTATTCTGTCTTTCATTTTCGGTTGCTATGGGTGCAAGAAGGATATTGATTTTGCTCAAAAAATGTCCGTTGTACTTTTGAAAGTAAGTGAGTCGTACAAGCCCGATGGAAAGCATGATATTCTGAACGATTCATATACTTTATGGCTGTCGGAAATGGCAATTTCTTATATTCTGCTTGGCACAGTGTACGCTTATCAAAATGAATATGTCAAGGCGGCATATTATTTTATGCTCTGCTTAAAAACAAACGCTATCAATTTGAATATGCCATACTGCGATTTTATCAATTACATACTTGGCAAACTCGACGAATTGCCTGTGCAGAAAGCAAATTATACCGGTTGTGGTTTTGAAGCAGAAAACCCCATGGGTTCCGTTGCCGGCAATAGATTGATTGCTCAAAAGAGCGCAGAAATTATTTCGGAAATGGAAGGA